>JANRMG010000284.1:0-3679 GCA_033761855.1 Candidatus Caenarcanales bacterium | reverse complement strand
GCCGTTAAGAATCCTGATTCTGGAAGGCGCATTGGATGGGTGCACCTCCAGAAAAATAGAGGGTTCGGGTCGTCGCGACCCGGGAGCGGGGATGCCCAAAAGATAATAGTGGGCTGGCGGTAAGCCCCTTGTAACCTCCCTTTTAAAGTTTCTCAAAAATTTAAGTTTTTGTTTTTTCCTAGATCTTTTGCTATCGCTTGTTTCTTTGTCTTTTAAAAAATCCGCACCATTAGTTATTAGCAAACCCGCAAAATAACCGAAACACCAAGAAACTGGCTTGATTCCAAGTTTAAATTTATAATTTGAGGATAATGCTTAGTTTCAGGCTTTTATGAATCCAAAACGATTGAATCAAAAAACAGCGCTATTAACCCTATGTTGGTTGAGCTTGCTTGGAACCAGTTCTTGCTTATTACAGCTTACTGCTCGGGCGGAGCAGCCTTCAATGATTCAAAACCAAAATTCCCCTTCGCCAGACTATATACAATGGGCAAACCGCGGAGTAGACTTGGCAAACCAAGGTGATTACGCTGCGGCCGTAGAAGCACTTTATGAGGCCTGGAAACTAAACCCCGACAAAACCAACAGCATAGCCGAAAGCTTAAGCAGCGCTTATAATAACTACGGCAAACAGCTCGCCGAAAGAGGCAAAGACCCAGAAGCAATTTTGATGTTACGGAGAGCCGTCTTTTTTAAAGAGGAAAACAAAGTCCCAGCGGGCAATTTAGATATATTATTAAAGAAAAAAGGCATTAACCCTAACGACTATACAGCCAGACTAAATGAGGCAAGGAAGCTAAGACAAGAAGGTTACGTAGATGAATCAGTCGCTGAATATCTTAAAGCCGTAGAGCTTGCTAAAGCAGGCAGTAAAGAATTAGCCCAAGCCAAGCTAGAGCTGGCCCAAATCTACCAAGTTATTTTTTCTAAATACTCACAAACACCAGTTGGTACTATTCGTTTTGATCAAATGGCAATTCTTGCTAAGGAGCTTATAAACAGCAATCCTAAGGATCCTAAGCCACACATACTCTTTGGAAGAGCTTATTTAAAAAAAGACAAATACCCTGAAGCAATAGATTCCTTTGAAAAAGCTCTAGCAGCAAATAGCAAAGAGAGAGAAGCTTTGGAAGGACTGGTTAGCGCATGGCGCAAGGTAGAAGAGATAGCACCCAAAGAGGTTGATAATTTAATAGGGCTGGGCAATTCCTTGTTGCGAGCCGGTTACTCTCAAGAAGCCACAACTTACTTACAAAAAGCCAAAGCCCTTGACCCGAACAATAAAGATATAGACAAAGTAATGGCTAGTACTAAAGCTACAGAAGAGCAAGCTGAACTGTACCGCGTAGCCGAAAGAGGCTTGAAAGCTCAGCAAGAAGGTAAGTATGACCAAGCAATAGATTTATATCAAATCGCTCTTCGCAAGCTGCCTCCGGGTCCAGAGTCTTCTAACATCTACTACAATCTGGGAGCAGCTTATCAAGCCAAAGGACAAACAACCGAGGCAATAAACGCTTACAATCAGGCTGTAAAATTTAATCCAACCAACGATGATGCCAAAAAGGCGATTGAAAAAATCAACAAACAGGCTTTGGCTCAGAGAGCAAAACTGGCAGAAGACGCAGTGAAACTGCAAAGCGAAGGCAAGCTCAACGAAGCGGTTAACTTATACAAAAAAGTCCTGCAAGATAACCCAAATGATGCACAGAGCCACTTTAACCTTGGAACGGCTTACCAGGAGCAAAACAAGTTTGAAGAGGCCCTTCAGCAGTACCAAACCGCTACTCGCCTAGATCCAAAGAACCAAGACTTTAAGAATGCCTACAACACAATGTATGAAGCCATGAAGAGCGGAGTTTTTCAGGCTGCTAAAGCCACTGATGTTTTAAAGCAAGCTGTTAATCTTCAACAAGCTGGCAAAATTACCGATGCAGTCAATAAATATAAAGAAGCAATCTCAATTGATCCGAATAATGCACAGACTTATTTTAATTTAGCTACTGCGCTGCACTCAATTAATCGAGCTCCAGAAGCAATTGATAATTATAAAAAAGCTTATAAGCTTGATCCAACCGGATATACCGAAGCCAATTTTTTTGTAGCAAATTTATTAGAAAACGAAAAGAAATATTCAGAAGCCTCGGCTTACTACAAGCGCTACTTGGAAGATCAGCCGAACGCTCAGTATTCGAAAGAAGCTAACGAACGGATTAAAGCTTTGAGTGAGGCTGGGGTTTAATAAATTGTGCAAAAATCTAAAGAGGATTATCCTGATAGACGCCTCCATGAAGTCCTGCTTTATAAGCACTTGCAGGATCGGGAAGTGCCCTTAACCAGCCAGAACCGTAAGAAGCTTGGTGCATGCCTAAACTAAAAGAATTTACTCTTTTTCTTAAGTTTTCACTCGTTAAAAGAACCTGATTTACTTCAGCTTCTGCGAGAGATTGAGGGAAAATTTGAAGACGCTGAGCATTTGTTAATCGTGCTGCCTGACCTGTTGAAGCTAAATTTTGTAAAGAAATATGTTCTACAAAATCATCAAAGGTGTGAAATTGCCTCATATCGGGTCTGGCTTGGATACCTTTTTGATGATAGATTGCATGGGCCAATTCGTGTGTGTCATTAATCAAATTCCAGCTCTCAGATCTTTTAATGAACATAATTCCTTTTTCTGCTAAGTCTTCTTCTGAAACACCTAATTCTTCAAGAGCAGCTTTAGTAGGCTCTAATGAGCTGTTATATATTCTCAAAATTTCCTCTTTATTTGGCAGTTGTTCTAAAAGATAGTCTAAATGTCTAGATTCGTTGTTTGGGACGGGCTCTTTGAAAAATGCTAAAGCTTTACCCTGGCTAATTGTATTTATTTGTTCGGGAGTTGCTAGCACAATTTTTATGTCTGAAAATCTTTCATTAACCTGTTCTAACACCGCTTCTTGAGCTAAACCTTTCGGTAGACTTTCGACAAAATCATCGATTTCAGTCATTACTGCTTGGTGCACACTTTGTCGTGCTGGTGATTGATAATCTGATAAATTTGCCTTTTTGCCCCGATTTATAAGTTCGTCAGTATCCAAAATTTTTGAATTACTCTTTTGAGACTGTTCTAATTGTTTTCCCTGCCTCAGCATCAGCTCTCTCATTTCTTCATATTCAGGGTCTTCAGGTCTTATTACTTGTTCATTAACCACTCTTAATTGGCGATTTAAATTGTCTTGGTCTAAATTTTCTTGTTTTTGAGGTTTATTACCGAGAAACTTTCCTTGAGGTTTAACCGGTTCTTCTGACAAACCCTCGTGATGCCTTACAGGCCTTCGAATTTGTATTTTTCTTTCTGGAAGGCCTCTTCCAACTGCTATTCTCATAATATATTAAAGAAATTTATATTGAAATTTTATAACTGTATTAATATTTTAATAAAAATTTTGGTAAGGAAATATCAACCATAAAGAATTTATTGAATTTTTATGGAAGCTTAGTCTTCTTTTAACTTTCTGCACTTTAAAACACCACTTGCTTAAATCCCGACAGAAGGAGCAAAGCACCAAACCCACCACTAACAGCAGGAATCCAGAGGGGAAGCTCGAAAAACTGGTATGCACAAAACCCTCCCGCTAAAAAAATTGTTCCTAAAAACATAAAAGCAATTCCCTGAGTTATAGCTTCAATTCGGCTTATTTTC
>JANRMG010000283.1:0-4929 GCA_033761855.1 Candidatus Caenarcanales bacterium | reverse complement strand
GTTCTACTATTCATTCAGACGGATGGAAGGCTTACAATGGATTAATTCTTAACGGTTACGACCACTACAGAGTATTTCATTCGGAGAATGAGTTTGTTCGTGGAAAGAGTCATGTCAATGGAATCGAATCGTTTTGGAGTTATGCAAAAAGAAGGTTGTCTAAGTTCAATGGCTTATCTGATAAGAAGTTTATCTTGCATTTGAAAGAGTGTGAATTTAGATTTAACTATAGACATTTGCCTCTGGATAAGCTAATCTACAAATTGTTTAAAACTTATTCTCTCAAAGGGATCTAGACCCATGATTATTAACTCTTATCATTATTTTTAAATGTAAAATGATTTTACATAATTCCAAGCATAATAATGTATATATTTTATTTCTTCGCTTAAACTTACTTTTTTTATTTTATACAAAGTTACATTCTTCGGATTTGGATTAGACAATCATTAAGGATCAAATTCTCCGCTGATTTTACCCTTTCGTTGCTTCTAATTCAAAAATCATGATTTTGTCCCAACAAAAAATGTCCACTAAATCACAATAAATATAATTAAAATGAAGAGTATTAATTAAAATGTAACTGATGAAAATTAACTTTGCCTTCAAATGAGCCAAACAATTATTAAAGATAAAGAAGAACTGTTGCTTGAAGAGAAGCTGAAGCAATTAAAAATAACCGCTGAAGAATACGAATTAATAAAAAAATTAATTGGCAAAGAACCTAATGAAATTGAGCTTGCGATGTTCAGTGCAATGTGGTCTGAGCATTGTGCTTACAAAAACTCAAAACCGCTTTTAAGACTTTTCCCAACAACTAGCCAAAGGGTTAAAGTCCTGGCCGGTCCCGGAGAGAATGCGGGAATTATAGATGTAGGAGAAGGAATAAGAATTGCATTTAAAATAGAGTCTCATAACAGACCTACTGCTATTGAGCCTTTCCAAGGCGCGACTACGGGGGTTGGTGGAATCCTTCGTGATATTCTTACTCTCGGGGCGAGGCCCCTCGCGTTTTTTAACAGCCTACACTTTGGCTCACCCGAACATGAACATTCTAATTATTTAATTTCTCGTGCCGTAGAAGGAATTGCTCATTATGGCAATTGTACGGGTATTCCAACTCTTGGGGGGCAGGTTGTATATGATGAGTCTTATCAAGAGAATCCTCTTGTAAACGCTATGTGCGTTGGGGTGCTTGAAGTGGATCGTCCAATTACTTCTGCAGCACGAGGAATTGGTAATCCCATAATTTATGTTGGTTCGGAAACCGGGCGTGATGGTCTAGGTGGGGCCGCTTTTGCAAGTTCTGGTTTGAGTGCGCAAAGTAATAAAGATAGACCAGCCGTGCAAGTTGGCGATCCTTTTATGGGTAAGCTTTTGATTGAATCTTGTCTGGAAGCTTTTAAATCCGGTTTGGTCTTAGCATCCCAAGACATGGGAGCGGCTGGATTGACTTGTGCATGCTGCGAGATGAGTGCTAAAGGTGAAGTTGGAATTGACTTGGACTTAGATTTGGTTCCCACTCGCGGTGAACTTAAACCCCATGAGTATTTGCTTTCTGAATCTCAAGAGCGAATGGTCTTTGTCGCAGAGGCTGGCAAGGAAAACGAGTTAATAAAAATCTTTGAAAAATGGAATCTAAAGGCCTGCGTTGTTGGGCAAGTTACTGATAGCAAGAGAGTAAGAATATTCCATAAAGGCGAAATTGTTGCAGATCTGCCTCCTGAAGCTTTGACTGATAATGCTCCGGTTTATGAGCGTAAGGCTGTGCAACCAAAATCTTCAATTAATATTTTAGGCAAAGCCGATTTGCCTCTTGATCAGGCTGCTATTGAAAGGGATTTAGTCTTTAAACTTTCTTCTCCAACTTTTCGTTCGAGAGAGTGGGTTTACCGACAATTTGATCAGCAGGTTGGTTTAAATACTTTGTTTAAGCCAGCGCAGGCAGATGCTGCTTTAATTAGGCTCAGAAAGCCTAACGGCAAAATAAGTCAAAAGGGCTTGGCAGTTACGCTTGATTGTAATCCCCGATACGTTAAGGCTGATCCAAATCTTGGTTCGCAAATTGCTATGGCGGAAGCAGCCCGCAATATAGCTTCAATCGGAGCCACGCCTTTGGCTATTACCGATAATTTAAATTTTGGAAATCCCGAAAAGCCTGAATCATACTGGTTCTTGGAAGAATCTGTTAAAGGAATAGTTGAGGGCTGTAATCAACTTGACGTTCCAGTGGTCGGAGGCAATGTTAGTCTTTATAACGAATTTTCCGATGGAAGGCAGATTCTACCAACGCCAGTAATTGGAATGGTCGGTTTAATCGAAGATTACAAGAATGCAACCGAAATTCCTTTTGCTTTTGAGGGAGATAGCATCTGGCTTTTGGGTGAAACCTTTAACGAGAGTGATTGCCCAAGTCTTGATTGGCAGAAAGAAAAAGCCCTCCATAAATTTTTAATTGAAAACATAAATAATGGTGTAATTAATTCTTGTCATGATTTGAGTGAAGGTGGGCTCCTAATGGCTTTGGTTGAAAGTGTAATTGCCGGAAAGTCTACAACTTCTTCGGGTAAAGCTTCAAATTCATCTTTGGGAGCAACGATTGAAATGGATCATCCGGTTTTGCTGCGCCTTGATTCCCTTCTCTTCGGTGAGTCCCAAAGTCGGGCAATTGTTACGACTTCACCTGGTATTGAACTCAATCCTCAAGGCCTTCAAGCTCGAAGAATTGGAATGGTTGTCTCTGAGCCAAAGCTTAGGGTCAATATTACAGGCTATGGCAAGATTGTTGACCTTTCAAAAGAAACATTAGAAAATGCTATAAAAAATAATTTGTAGATGTTGCTATGCTTTTTGATAATTAATGAAAAAGCTCGGATGTTTCAATTAAAGCGAAATTTGGCAGAGAGTCAACTAAGCAATTCTATAATAACAGGGCTGCAAATCAAATGCAGCTGTTTCGCTTTACGTTTCCTTCTGCCGCGCATCATGCAAGCTTGCGATTATAAAAAACAATTTTTTTCTCTTATTTTATTGGCCACATTTATAGGAGCTTTTCTTTCTACCTCTGTTCAAGCTTCTCAAACCGAAGTTAAGGAACAAGTAAAAGTTCAAAACCCACAAAAGATGGTTGAGAAATCCACTGTTGATTCTTCTGAGAAGGTTTCATCAACTTATTCAAAGAAGCAATTATTCAAAGGCAAAGTGTTAAAAGTACTTTTGGATTATGAGTCCAGCCTCTCAGACGGACAAAAGCAAAGAGAACAACTCTTAAAAATAAAACTTTCTGATGGCAGAATGATTGAGACTATTAACTCAGTGCCTCCCACCCTTGCATATCAAATTATTCTTAAAAAGGGCGACAGAATTGTTATTACCGAAGACGATGGAGCTTTTTTCATTGAAGGTTATTACCGAGAAAATATATGTTGGATTTTGTTAGGGGTTTTTGTTCTACTCATCCTTTGGGTTGGTGGTAGGAAGGGTGTTTTGGCTTTTACTTCTCTGGCAATAAAAATTAGCATTTTACTTTTTGTTTTTATTCCGGTTATTAAAGCTGGCTTTTCGCCAATTTGGGCAGCTACCATTTTTTGTGTTGTTTCAACCTTTTTAACCATTTCTTTGGTTAGTGGATTAAATTACAAAACAGTTTCGGCCTGTTTTGGCACTGTTGCTGGGGTTTTAATTGCTGGCTTAATTGGAACTTGGGCGGTTAATGCGGCAAAACTCAGTGGTCTATTAGAGCCAGAGATGGAGAGTTTGCATTATCAATTTCCTTTAATCAAAATTACTGAAATGATTTCAGCTGGTGTATTAATTGGTTCACTGGGAGCCTCTATGGACGTTGGAATTTCGGTGGCCAGTGCTTTATACGAGGTTTATATTGCAGCACCCCACAAAAAAATGAAAGAGCTCTTCGAGATTGGAATGAATGTTGGGCAAGATGTAATGGGGACTATGGTGAATACTCTTATTTTGGCTTATGCTGGAAGCTCGCTCTCTACGATTATTCTCATAACCCAAATTGATCCTAGTTTTTTAATGAACATGGAATTGGTTGTCAAGGAGCTGATTTTATCGGTTGTAGGAAGTATTGGCTTGATTTTAACCATCCCTCTTACGGCCTTGCTGAGCAGTTATTTTTATCCTAAGTTGCAAGTTAAAGAGGGTTAAGTTAATCAACTTTGATTGGTGCAGATTCATGTTGTTGAGAGCCTGAGTCAAGCTCAGGATGACAGAAAATAATGTCAAATAACGTCATTCTGAGGTTATATCACCTCCCACTCTCTTGACAGTGGGAATAAAATAATGGAGAGTCCCCTTGCCTGTCAAGGTGAGGGGGTTGGGGGTGAGGTGATACAATTATCTTTTCCTTGCAGATAAAAGCTAGGTCGCCCATATAATATGAAAAACTTTATTCAAATTTACGATACAACTCTCCGTGACGGCTCTCAGATGCATGGAATTTCTCTTTCGGTGGCTGACAAATTAAAAATTGTACAACTCCTCGATGATCTTGGAGTTTCTTATATCGAAGGTGGATGGCCTGGAGCAAATCCTAAGGATATTGAATTCTTTGAACAGGCGGTTAAATTGCCGCTTAAGCACTCCAAACTGGCAGCCTTCGGAAGTACGAGAAGAGCAGATAGCAATAATTGTAGTGAAGATATAATTGTCCAAGCCTTAATTAAAGCTGGAACCCCTGTGGTTACCATTGTTGGTAAAACCTGGGATATGCATGTAGAGCTTGCCCTCAGAACAACTCTGGAAAACAATTTAAAGATGATTGGTGATAGCGTTGGCTATCTTAAATCGCAAGGGAAAGAAGTTTTCTTCGATGCAGAGCATTTCTTCGATGCTTTCTCTGCAAATCCTGATTATGCTTTAGAGGTTCTTAAAAGCGCCCTCGACGCTGGAGCTGATGGAGTGGTG
>JANRMG010000282.1:0-4678 GCA_033761855.1 Candidatus Caenarcanales bacterium | reverse complement strand
CAATTACTGGTACGTTTACTTCTTCAACTACTCTTCTGGTTAATTCTATATCGTAGCCAGCCTTAGTGCCATCGGCATCCATACTTGTAAGTAATACCTCTCCAGCACCCAATCCAACTGTTTTTTTTGCCCATTCAATGGCATCTAAACCTGTGGCTTCGCGCCCCCCTTTTACAAATACTTCCCAGCCAGAGTTTGTATTGCCGGATTTTTTAACATCAATTGCAATTACGATGCACTGAGAGCCGTATTGCTTGGCTCCTTCTTGAATTAGCAAGGGGTTTTTTACAGCCCCAGAATTGATGCTAACTTTGTCTGCACCAGCTCTAAGTAAATCTCCAATGTCTTCGGGTTTGTTGACTCCGCCACCTACGGTGAGTGGAATGAATACCTCGCGAGCTGTCCTTTGTATAGCATCAAGCAATGCACTTCTGGCTTCAATGCTGGCAGTAATATCTAAAAAACAGATTTCATCGGCGCCATTTTGGTTGTATAGTTTGGCCAGTTCAACCGGGTCACCGGCATCTTGCAAACCAACAAAATTAACACCTTTAACAACTCGGCCGTTTTTAACATCAAGACAGGGAATAATTCTCTTTTTGAGCATGGGATAAGCTTTGGAGAAAAACACTCAGGAAGGGAGTATCAATAGAAAATACAAATGAAAAATACCTAATAGAAAAGCCCATTGTTGAAAAGCAATGAAGAGCATAAGTATAACAACAGAGTCTGAATAGAGACAGTATCACGATTTTAAAGTGTCTGAATAGTTCTATAATAGCTTTATAAGCTGCTTTTCCAAGTCAACAGAAATTACAAAATGCTTTAGTAACTCGACTCACTGCGCTTATTCATTCTGTTGCTTCATTTACTTCAGGCAAATATAACCCACAAAAAATGTTGATATGAATTTAGAAAGAGACAATTCACCAGGTTTACCCAATAAGATTGGCTTTGTCCTCTCTCCAAGCCCTTATGATAAGCTGGCATGGTTGCCTGAACAGCTTTTTGAGGCACTTGTAGACCCTTTAATGGATTTAGGACACAGTGTAGATGCCTCTTTGCCAGAGCCAGTTGCAGGACTTGAAGAGAATCACTTTAAGCGAGTTTTAGCTCATTTGTTTTCTTCAGCTTCTTTCAGAGCACAGGAAAATTTTAAATTCCAAGCAGTACCAATAAACATTTCTACAAACCCAATTTTTCATTTAACTCTTATAGAGGCATACTTTGAGGAAAAAATCATTGAAGAATCTCAGCTTGGTGTTTTGTGGATTGATTCTGAGTTTAGACTTGAAGAAAAAGTTAAAAAAGACAAAGCTGAAGACAGCTCTGAAGCGAGTATCAGTGGTGTTTTAAATTTGCTTTTATCCTCTAATAAAACAGATTTGCCTTCTTTCTCCAACTTAATTTTTGACAATGAAATGAAAAAGGAGCAAATATTCCATTTGGCTGGTTCTAAGCCATCTTTGATTAAACCCAACTTTAAATACTATTCAACAGATATTCTTCAGGAATTTGGATTGACTCGTGTACTCGAAGAACTTGCAGATGAACTACAAGCTTTTGAAAAAATCTTGGTAGTTTGGGATTTGTCTTCGGTATCGACTGCCGCAATGGATGGGAAATTAACACCGAGAGAGGTTTTACAGATCGCCAATTGGCTCGATTTGTCTCTGAGGCGTAAAAATAAGTTACTCGCCCTTGGTTTTTCTGGATATGATGAATTGCCTCTTACGGAGAGAGATTTGCTCATTTTAATGAGAAGAATGATTCTTCGTATATTTGGCAAAACTCTTTTTAATTGATTTTAAAAACTCATCACCTTTGCAGGCAATATTCCAAATAATTTTCATAATTGCGTTTCAGCTCATCCATAGAGTCTCCACCAAATTTATCTAGAATTTGATCGGCTAAAACAAGAGCCACCATGGCCTCGCAGACAACACCACCAGCCGGAACCACACAAACATCTGAACGTTCATAAAAAGCAACATCGTTGGATTTAGTCTTTAAATCAATTGATTTCAGTGAATCTGCTTCGGCCCGTGCAAGGGTTGGTATTGGTTTAAGAGCTACTCGACAGACAATAGGCTCACCGTTGCTCATGCCACCCTCTATTCCACCGGCTCTGTTGGTAAGGTGTGCGTAGTTAGACATTATGGACGATTGTCCCGATAGCTGAATTTCGTCGTGGACTTGTGAACCCGGTAAAACGCCCGCTTCGAAGCCCATTCCAAACCCTACAGCTTTTACGGTGTGGACGGACATTAGGGCCTGGGCAATTATTCCATCCAGTCGTCTATCCCAATGTACGTGGCTACCAACTCCGATTGGCAAACCAGTTACAATAACTTCAACAATTCCACCAAGACTCTCTCCTTGTTTGCGGGCACGGTCAATCTCGGCCTTCATTTCTTCGGTCGTCTTTGCGTCTTTGCAGCGCATTTCAGAAGCTTCTATTTTTTCGAAGTCTTGCTCGCTTATTTGTCCCCATCCAGATTCAGGGCCAGTTAATGGCAAGCTTACGGAACCAACTTGAAGAACTTGGCTATAAACCTTAATTCCCAAATTCTCCAAAAACTTTAGAGCCACTCCTCCGGCCGCTACGCGACTAGTTGTCTCGCGAGCGGAAGATCTTTCAAGAACATTGCGCACATCATCGTGCTTGTATTTAATTGCTCCGGCAAAATCAGCATGGCCAGGCCGAACCCGCGTTAAATATTTTTCAGCCAGTTTTTTCTTGTTCTCTTCGTTCTCTGCATCTATCTCTCCGGGATTCATTACGAGATCCCAGTTCACATAATCTTTATTAACAATCTGCATGCTAATCGGGCTGCCGAGAGTCAATCCGTGACGAACACCACTTAAAAAACTTATTTGGTCTTTTTCAATCTTCATGCGGGCGCCACGACCATAACCAGCTTGGCGGCGAGCTAAATGACGGTTAACGTCTTCGGTCAACAATTCAAGCCCCGAAGGCATGCCCTCTACGATGATTGAAAGCGCTGGGCCGTGGGATTCCCCAGCGGTGAGAAAGCGAAGTTTATTCATTTAATATAAAAAAATTAATAAGAATAAATATATTACAAGACAGATTGTAGTTTCCAATTCAAAGCAAACTTTATATTTTCTCGGATATTTATTTTGATGTTATTTTGAAGAACCTAATTTGCTAACAAGCTCTTTTTATGCAAAACAAAAGCATTGGCAAGAATAGCAAGGGTTGAAAAAGAAATAATTACAACCGCAGGCATTGGCTTTCCGGTTTTGAGGAGACGAATCACAAAGAAAATCAGTAAAGCAACCGAAAGAACAACAGCCGCAATATGGCCGATTGTATTAACTTTGGATAGTGACTGAGAGTTCTCAGACTTATCGGAAAAGAGGTCTGTGCCCCAGATGGTAAGCATTAGGCAGTTACCAAAAAACATTCCAGCCGCCAAGGAAGGAAGGCTCTTTGCCATGAAATAGCCCATGATTCCGCCAGCAACGACAATTGCCCCAAAAACAATATTAAAAATTGCAACTTTTTTGCTCAACTCTTTGGTCGATTCTATGGTGGAATCTTTGGCTAAATCTGTATTCATGTTTTAATTTGTCCCAATTTATCTCTTTGAATAATTCTGATTCTAACAGGCTCAAAGCTCTTTGGTGTCCAAAACCAAAGTAACAGGGCCATCGTTAACTAAGGAGACTTGCATCTTTGCACCGAAGATTCCAGTTTGCACTTTCCCCTTCAGTTCCTCTTTGAGTCTTGCGGTTAATTGTTCATAAAGTGCTTTGGCTTTATCTGGCTCCGCCGCTCCGGTGAAAGAGGGACGCTTTCCTTTTTTTAAATCAGCATACAAAGTAAATTGACTCACTAAAAGAAGCTCCCCGCCGATTTCTTGAAGAGATAAATTCATCTTTCCATCTTCGTCAGGGAAAATTCGCGCAGAAATTATTTTTTTACAAATGAGCTCTAATTCTTGCTCTCCGTCTGTCGGTGCAACACCCAAAAGAACCAACAAACCTCGTTGAATTGTGCCAACTATTTCTCCTCCCACCTTAACTTCGGACGAGGAAACTCTCTGTATAACCGCTCTCATGAGCGAGAGCGAAGACTGAGAAGCTTCATTCTCAAAGTGCGTGAGCACGGGATGCTTTGGTGGGCTTTGCTGGGGCGAAGACCGAGAAGCTTCATTCTCATAAACTATCCATTTCCAGATCTATTTTTCTAGCCAAACTAAAATCTTTGTCGGTAAGACCCTGTGCATCGTGGGTTGAGAGAGTAACTGTAACTTTACACCATTTAACAAGCATGTCTGGATGGTGATTGTCTTTTTCGGCGAGTTGGGCCACTTCGTTTACAAAGTCTATTCCCTCTAAATAGGAATCAAATTTATAATTCTTGCTTATACTCTCCAATCCATCAGAAGAGAGCAGTTTTTTCCAACCTTGGCTTTTTTCCAATTGCAAATCAATTTGATGTGAGTTGAGTCTTTGCATAATAAATCTACAGGAAGTAAACTCGTCTATAAATTCTCTCACTCATAGTTTTGAATGATTTGGTGATTATAGCGTACTTAAAGAAGAACTCATTGGAGGAGCCTAACATTATAAAATAGAATACAAATAGGAAGGGTCTAGATCCTTTTGAAAAAGAAGGAAAGGGTCTACGATAGAAGAATGGTGAACG
>JANRMG010000281.1:0-7643 GCA_033761855.1 Candidatus Caenarcanales bacterium | reverse complement strand
ATTTCATCCAGAATCAATTATGACAGAGCATGGACACAAGCTTCTGAAGAACTTTGTGGATATTACTACTTACTCTTAATTTTTGATGAGGTGAGAATAATGGTTGTTCAAAATAATTTTTGTCTATATTTTTCCATTATTTTAAAAATTAAATCAAAGGATTATCAATTAATTTTTTAATTCCAAGCAAAGGAATTTCCACCCAATCCGGTCTTGAATTAAGCTCATAGCTAAGTTCATAAACCGCTTTGTCCAGCAAAAAGCACTGCAAGAGCAAAGAGATATCGTTCTTATTTTTTGGAAAGAAGGGATGCTCATTAATATTAGAAAGATATTCTTTAAGAAATAAACTACTTACTTCTTCATACCAAAGATTGGAACACCTTTTCAGGAAATCACAATCTTCCTCTCTGATTGAACAGCTCTGAATAACCGATGAATTGGCTGCATAACTAAAAGAACGCATCATTCCAGCCACATCCCGGAAGGATGAACGTTTAAGTCTTCTCTCACTCAGTGGTTTGGTCGGTTCACCTTCAAAATCAATTAAAACAAAGTCTTTTCCGGTAAATAAAACCTGTCCTAAATGGTAATCTCCATGAATTCTGATAATTGATGTGTTTATTTTTTTCTCGGTTATCTTTTGGTAAATATTTAAAATCTCTTTTTCTCTTCCAATCAGTTCTTTAGCTTCACTTTGTAAATCAGAAGAGAGTTTTTTCAAAGACTGATAAAGTGAATAAAAAGCTCGCTTCAAACTACCTCTCATTGATTGGTAAATCGAACGCTGATAGAGCATAGAAAAAGGCTCAGGAGTAAAATCAGACTTACCTTTTACAGAACTTAAAGCAATGTGAAATTCAGCAGTACGTCTAGCCAGTTGAGCAATCATCTCTAAATAAAATTCACCAATGTGTTCCTTGAGAAAATCTTTTGCATCTGCATTTAGTTTTGTGTCATCTTCCTTTTGCAATGAAACTATTTCTTCTAACTTTGCACGGTTGGCCAAGGCTTTATCGTAAAAACTTTGCAAAGCATCGATTGAAAAAGACCATCCATTGCCCTGATTGGGAATATATTCTTGTAGAATACCAAGCACAATCGGAGAAAGACCATCGGCTTTGTAGCTAATAGAGCCTAAAAAAGCTGGAACAGCTTTAAAATCAGTAGACTCAGTAAGAAGACTATTTATTTCCGAATCCGGGTTAATTCCCTCTTCAATTCGGCGATATAACTTAAGAATAGCTTTGTCTGAATAAACAATAGAGCTATTGCTTTGCTCAGTCTTTAACCAATTAGAGGGAAGCTCTGCCCCTTGAGTTGAAGCAAAAAGTTTTTTAAATTTTGTACTTCTAGACGGAGAGAGCTCGGTGCCATTTATTTTTAATTTGCGATTTTGTGCAATAAATTTGAAAAACCAATTCTGAGCAGGACTGGAGTGAACGGCATCAATTAAAGCTCTCTTAGAATCGGGATACTCGAACCAAGCAATAACCGAATTTGGGTTTTCAAGCAAAATCTCTTGGGCCTTAGCTTCATCCAAAAGGACAACTGGCAAAATATAAAATTCACTGCTTCCATCAACGTAAAAGACTTCCGTCATTAAAATAAAAGCATCGTCTCCGTTTTCAATGATTTGGAGAGCATTATTAATTTTTACCTTTTGGATATTTTTTAATTTTCTGGTAAACCATCTTGCAGACTTAAAGAAGGCTGGCAAAATTTTAAGCTCAAATTTATCCAATCTTTTTTCGGTAAAAAAGCGTTTCAAAGAGTGTTCGTATCTAATACTAGGAATGTTTTTTTCCTCCACCGAAAGAGTTTTGGCTTCTGTTTTATCGAGAGAGAACCAAAAATAATCATAAGCGCCAAGTGTAATGTTATAGCCACCCTCTTTGATGATTGGAAAAGCATTATTGCTAAACAAATCAGTTGGAACAGCTCCCAGATACTCGGATAAATCAATGCTAACAGCCTGGCTGAAACGAGAGAGATTAACTACGACCAAAAGCGTTTCGGTCTCAAATTGTCTGATAAAAGCTAATACCTTAGGATTGTCGGTTTTAAGAATTGTAAAACTTCCTCTTCCGAAGGCTTTGTACCTTTTGCGGGTAGCGATTACGCGCTTCATCCACCACAAGAGAGATGACGTGTTTTTCTCTTGGTTTTCAACATTTACCGCTTCGTAGTGGTATTCGGGATCGATGATTGTGGGCAGGTAAAGTTGTTGAGGATTCCCTTTAGAAAATCCAGCATTACGATCTGGACTCCACTGCATTGGAGTTCTAACCCCATTACGGTCACCCAAATAATAGTTATCACCCATCCCGATTTCATCGCCGTAATAAACAATGGGTGTACCGGGAAGAGAGAATAGAAGAATATTCAGCAATTCAATCTTACGACGGTTATTATCGAGCAAAGGCGCCAAGCGACGGCGGATTCCAAGATTTATACGAGCCTTTGGGTTTTTGGCATAAACCCTGTACATATAATCTCTTTCCTCGTCAGTCACCATTTCAAGCGTAAGTTCATCGTGATTCCTGAGGAAAAGCGCCCATTGGCAAGAATCATTAATCTTGGGCGTTTGATCCAAAATATCTATGATTGGGAAGGAATCTTCCATCTGCAAAGCCATAAACATTCTCGGCATAAGCGGAAAGTGAAAATTCATATGGCACTGATCGCCATCTCCAAAATAATGAACAGCATCTTCAGGCCACTGATTCGCTTCAGCTAAAAGCATTTTCCCTTGGAATTTTTTATCTATATGAGCTCTCAGAGACTTGATAAACTCGTGAGTTTCTGGTAAGTTCTCACAGTTTGTGCCTTCTCGTTCATAGAGATAGGGAATAGCATCCAAACGGAGGCCATCAACGCCCATTTCAAGCCAGTAATCAATGACCTTAAGAAGTGTTTTTCTCACTTTAGGATTATCAAAGTTAAGGTCTGGTTGATTGGAATAAAATCGGTGCCAAAAATAAGCCTTAGCTTCTGGATCCCAAGACCAGTTGGAGGTTTCAAAGTCTTTAAAGATTATTCTCGCATCGGTGTATTTATCCGGTGTATCGCTCCAGACATAAAAGTTACGCCATTCGGAACCCGGAGGCGACTTTCGGGAAAGCTGAAACCACTGATTTTGATCGGAGGTATGATTGAGAACAATCTCTGTAACGACCTTAATACCACGTCTATGCGCTTCGTGCAAAAGTTCTTTAAAATCTTCTATGCTTCCGTAATTCTCGTGAATGCTGTAATAATCAGCTATATCGTAACCATCATCTTTAAGCGGAGAAGGGTAAAAAGGCAAAAGCCAAAGGATATTAACGCCCAAATCCTTGATGTAGTCAAGCTTTTTAATTATGCCCTGCAAATCACCGATTCCATCAGCATTACTATCATAAAAGGCTCTAATATGAGCTTCATACATTATTCCGTCTTTGTACCAGAGCGGATTCTCGTCGGCTTCAGTCGATAATGATTTTTTAGATTTTTCAACCATTAATTATTTTTTGTTTAGTGGCGATATAGCTTTTATACATATACAATAATGCCTTTAAGAGATATTTATTACTAACAATCAAACGTTAAAAATGCGACAAAAAATAATTGCTGGAAACTGGAAATTGAATCCAAGCTCATCCAAAGAGGCAAAAGAGCTTACAATACAAATTAAAGAAAAAATTGATTCTAAAGAATTAAAAAAAGTGGTTGTTATCGTTAGTCCACCAGCAATTTATTTAACCCAAATTAAAGAATTGACCGAAAATTCTAAAATAAAGACCGGAGCCCAAAATTGTTATTTTGAAGAAAAAGGAGCCTTTACCGGTGAGCTTTCAGTCGCTATGTTGAAAGATACTGGAATTGAATATGTAATTTTAGGCCATAGTGAAAGAAGAACCATCTTTGGTGAGACCGATGAGATGGTTAATAAGAAAACACATGCTGCCCTTAAAAAAGGCTTAATTCCAATAGTCTGTGTTGGAGAAACTTTAAAGGAAAGAGAAAGTGGAAGCACCGATGCAGTGGTTATTTCCCAGCTTCAAAAAAGTTTAAAAGATATTTCGAGCAATGGCAAAAATCTTATTATTGCTTACGAACCTGTTTGGGCAATAGGAACGGGAGAAACATGCTCCAGTGAAGAAGCAAATCGTGTTTGTGGTTTAATCCGCGAAGAACTTGGCCGAATCCTTGGTTTAAGCGTTGCCGTTGAAACCCACATTTTGTACGGTGGCAGCGTAAAACCATCCACTATTACCGAACAAATGAAACAAAGCCAAATTGATGGAGCTTTAATTGGCGGTGCTAGTTTAGTAGCTGATGATTTTGTTGAAATTATTGAGAAGACTCTTGCAGTGGTTGAATCTTAGAAACCCCTCTCCCTTGCCCTCTCCCACAAAGGGAGAGGAAACATAAGAATTTTTGCAGAAAAAAGTAGGGGTTCAGCATGCTGAACCCGCCTTAAGCGATTAAACTAAAACACCAAGCTCAACACAAATGGCTTCACCCATCTCAGAGGTGTTTACAGTCTTTTCTCCAGCTTTAGCAATATCTGCTGTTCTCAAGCCTCTGTTCAAAACATTTTCGATGGCTTTTTCGATTGCTCTTGCTTCTTTACTCATAGCATAAGTATTTTCAAGCAACATAGCTAAAGATAAAATCATAGCGATTGGGTTTGCTTTCTTTTGTCCAGCAATATCAGGAGCACTTCCGTGAACAGGTTCATAAAGACCAGGTTTAGAGCCATCTCCCAAACTTGCACTAGGTAACAAACCAATGCTACCGGTCAGCATCGAAGCCTCATCAGAGAGAATATCTCCGAACAAATTAGAAGTTACTATCACGTCAAATTGCTTGGGATTGCGGATTAACTGCATGGCTGCGTTATCAACGTACATATGCGAGAGTTCAATCTCGGGGAAATTTTTGCTTACAAAATCAATTGCAATGTCACGCCAAAATTGAGAGACTTCCAAAACATTAGCTTTATCAACAGAGCAAAGTTTTTTCTTGCGGAGCATTGCTTGCTCGCAGGCACATTTTAAAATCCGACGAACTTCCGCTTCGGAATAGACGGCTGTATTTAAATAAACTGTTTCACCATTTACTTTTTGCATTCCACGAGGCTGTCCAAAATAAATGCCTCCGGTAAGTTCGCGCACAACCACCAAATCAACTCCATCAATAACTTCTCTTTTTAAAGTTGATGAATCGGCCAAACAAGAAAACACTTTAGCCGGACGAATATTGGCAAAGGCCTCTAGTTCTTTTCTTAGGCCAAGCAAACCTTTTTCCGGTTTTTTATCGTTGGGTAGACTTTCCCATTTTGGTCCACCAATGGCAGCAAGCAAAACTGCATCTACTTCTTTCAACTTACTCTTTGTCTCCGAAGGCAATGGGTCTCCGGTTTCATCAATAGCCTGTCCACCCATTAAACCTTTTACTATCTCGAATTTAGTGTTAGTTTTTGAGGAAATTAAATTTAAAACTTTTAAAGCCTCAACTGTTATCTCTGGGCCTATCCCATCGCCTTCTAGAACTAATATTTTTTTTGTGCTCATTGTATAAAAATTTAAGGGTTTTTTCTTTCTCGTAAATGAGTAATCCCCCACACCCACCATTAAAAGCTAAAGAAGTAAAAAGTGTGGCACCCCCTTTAATAAAGGGGGTCGAGAAGCTATCTTAGATTTCACAGATTAGCTATGTTCGAGGGGGGATTAAAGCTTACCCGGAAAAATCAAATCTCGCAAATCATTAAAGATGATTAAACAAGCTAAAAGCAAGATTAGCGTCAATCCAGCTTGTGCAACATACTCACGAATCTTAAACAATCTTTTGGTTCCCACAACGGTTTCTAAAGATTGAAATAGAATATGACCACCATCCAGAGGAAGAATAGGCAACAAGTTAAAAATTCCTAATTCAATTGAAAAGAGAGCTCCCCATTGAAGAACTGAGCTAGCACTTTGTTCAATAAATTTAGCAATCATGGTTGTAGCCAAAATTACTCCGTGAACCTCTGTAATTTTGGGACCATTTGCTTCGTGCCTAAATGGTGCAGATAGCAAATACCATAAACCATTTATACACCACATAAACCATCCAGAGAAGTATTTCCAAGTCCACTCCAAGTGGCTTAATACAGGAATACCCGAAACAGGCACATATTCAATCTTGCGAGAAAGTGAAATATTTAAACGCCCAGCCTCGTTGGTCTTTAGCTGTTCTTTAATACAATTACTCTTAGCTTCTTCCCCTCTTTCGAGTACGATTGTAACGAGCTGATTTGGCTTTTGCTGCAAGCGTTTAATAAAATCAAATTGGTCCTTTACAGGCTCTCCGTCAAGCTGAATAATTCGATCGCCGGGTTTGATTTTTTCTTTTACATCTGCATTTGCATTTGTGTTAACTTGCGAAACATAAAATTTTTCGGAACCAGAATCTTTTGGAACCCCCAAAAATAAGACCGTAAGGAGTGCTAAGAAAATAGCAAAAATAAAATTAGCTCCAGGACCAGCAAAAGAAACAATCATCCTCTGCCAGGCCGGAAATGAGCGCTTTGGTCTAGTTAATTCAATATTCATTTCCTCAGTATTCGAGGATTCATCGTCCATTTCGGGAATGGCTACATAAGCACCCAATAAAAATGGGTGAAAACGAAATTCTATATCTTCATACTTGCCGATTACCCAGGTCGGTCCCACAAAGGGCAATCCAAGACCAATAACAGGGGTTTGCATTCCAAAGTAACGTGCTGCAAAAAAGTGTCCCGCCTCGTGCACAATGATTAAAACCAAAAGTAAAGTAATTGCGCCGAGAATACTTAAAAAGCCAATTAGCATGTATTAATCGCCTTATTCTAGGGTTGAAGATTCTTAATTATCTCGACAAAGTTTAGCATTAAAGCAATTAAGTTAACCCTAAAAGTTTTGTTTATATTAAGAGCCAATCACGTTCACTGTGTATGGCAATATTTAAAACATTCACCACTAAATTCTAAAGAATCAACAAGTTTTACGTTCAGCTTGCTGAGGCATTATAAAAAATCTAGCTGTAAAGTTTCCCAATCAATTCATTGTAAAGATCTTTACTTGCTTTAATTGGACGACCTGATGAATTAGTCGTGATATGAATAGTGTAGCCTTCGGTCAAAAGCATATTCTCGCAAAAAACTTTGCAGTAAATTTGAAAACGAAGAGGTTTAACTTCATCATGTACAACGTGAGTCTTAATCGTGAGAAGGTCGTCGTATTGGGCTGGACGGAAATACTTTAAATGTGATTCAATGATCGGTAAATAAACACCTTGGCTTTCTAATCTTTTGTAGGGAAAGCCTACTTCTCTTAGCATTTCATTACGGCCAATTTCAAAAAATTCTAAATATTTACCGTGGTAGACAACGCTCATCTTATCTGTGTCAGCATAAATTACTCTAACTTGAGTTAAAAACTCTCTTGAAGACTTTTTGGTTATGTGGGTATTAGAAGCAAGCAAAACTTCCATAAATTTAAGAATAAGTATCAGAATTTAAGTCTACACTAATTTAATATGCTAAATTAGAAACTCTTTTTTAACAACAATATAAGCCACATTGAATACTAAAACAGCTGGACGAGATATTGCATTTTTAGCACTCAGCCATA
>JANRMG010000280.1:0-3071 GCA_033761855.1 Candidatus Caenarcanales bacterium | reverse complement strand
TTGTTTCTGAATCAGTGAGTCCATAGTATCGGCAGAAAACTATTAAATTTTCATGAACACTAAGATCTGGGTCTAGGTTGTTTTCTTGGGGGACAATACCAATAAACTTTTTGGCTTTTCTTAAATCTTTGCTCTCTAGAACATTAAAGTCACAATTATCTTTAGAATATACAATTGCTCCGGCAGTTGGAATTACGCCACCATAGAGCATTCCAATAATTGTAGTCTTACCAGCCCCATTGGGACCAAGTAAACCAAGAACCTCACCGGGCCGTAAATCAAAACTAAATGATTTAACAGCCGTAAAGTTTTTAAATTTTTTGTGTAAGTTTTTTGCGCGAAGTTGCATAAAAAGTTTAAAAGCAAATATAAAGATTAGCAGAATTTTTGAAATAAGCACCATCTTAGGCTTTCTCTTATTCGATGATTTGGAGGTTCTGTTAACTTATTAAGTTGTTTTTTTAATTTAAACTGCGGAATTGTCAAATTAATACTAAAATAGTATGAGTTTAAATTATTTGTACATATTCAAATGTTATTAGAAATCAAAAAACTTCACGCCACCGTTGATGGACAGAGCATACTCAACGGAATTAATTTGCAAGTAAATCCCGGAGAAATTCACGCTATTATGGGCCCAAACGGCTCAGGCAAAAGCACTCTTTCTAAAATCATTGCTGGACATCCTGACTACACCGTTACAGATGGTGAAATACTTTTTGAAGACGAAAACATAGCCGAATTAGAGGCCAACGAAAGAGCAAATAAAGGCTTATTTTTAGGCTTCCAATACCCTGTTGAAGTACCAGGAGTCAACAACGAGGACTTTTTAAGATTAGCCTACAACGCTAAAAGAAAATACCAAAACCAAAACGAGCTTGAAGTACCAGAGTTCAATAAGATTTTGAAAGAAAAAATGGAAGTCCTTGATATCAGCGAGGTTTTTATAGAACGTTCGGTAAATGATGGATTCTCTGGGGGTGAGAAAAAGCGCAACGAAATTTTGCAAATGGCTGTTCTAGAACCTAAACTTGCCATTCTTGATGAAATTGATTCAGGTCTCGACATTGATGCTTTGAGGATTGTCGCCGCAGGCGTTAATAAACTAATGAATCCGAATCGAGCTCTGATTCTCATAACTCATTACCAAAGACTTTTAGAATATATTCAACCCACTCACGTGCACGTTATGTACAAAGGTGTAATTGTTAAGTCGGGTGATAGAAAACTCGCTCTAGAACTTGAAAAAGAAGGTTACGATTTAATAAAAGTAGAAGCTGACAATTTGATAGCAGGAGCAGCGCAAAAGTGATTCAGAAGGAAGAACCAGTGCAAAAAGCAGTGATAATACAAGAAAGATTAAATCTGGAAAACATAATTGAAGTTTTTGAAAAGAGCAAGTCAGGTGGTAGCCTGGCCAATAATGTTTTAGAATTTAAACAAAAAGCTTTTGATAGATTCACGGAGATTGGTCTTCCAACCAGCAAAGAAGAAATTTGGAAGTATGTTAATTTAAAACCTTTATATTCTGCCAACCTAACAAAAAACACTTCAAATCAAAGATCTATAAACGAAGAATTAAAAACTCACATAAAAGTCAATTTTCTAAAAGAGTGTTCTGGAGCTTGCCTTGTATTTTTAGACGGCAATTACGAAGAATCTCTCTCTGATTTGTCTGATTTAGATGGTAAAGCGACGATTTCCAAACTCGAAGACTGTGTTAAATATGATTCAAGCTATGAAACCGATGACCCGTTGCAGCTTTTGAATTCTATATTCTTTGAGAATGGTCTTTTAATTAAGTTGGACAAAGAGACTTGCCTTGAAAAACCAATTCAAATTTTATCTTTGTCTTCAGCTAACGTTTATTCATGCTATCCAAGAATTTATTTTGAGCTCGAAGAGCGTTCGTCGGCCTTAGTTACTTTTGTTTCGGAAACGCTCAATCTAGCCTCTGATGTGTCTTTGCATGTGCAGCCAAGCAATAGTGTTTGCAACAATATTGTTTTACAAGCCAATTTAAAGCAAGCATCCAAGCTGGATTTAACCTTTATTCAAAACGAGGATAAACCGCTCCAGACACAAGAAAATACAAAAAAATACTTGAGTTTTGCCTTTACTAAAGTACAGCAAGAAGCCGATTCAGATTTTTCTTTACACTCTTTTTCTCTTGGAGCTAATTTGTCTCGCCACCGTGTAGAAGTGGATCTCAATGGCGAAAGAGCAAGAACCTCTCTTAACGGTCTTTATGTTCTATCGGATAGCAATTCCTCTCACAATCAATTGGTGTTAAATCACAATGTTCCGAATTGTTTTAGTGAGCAAGTATACAAGGGAATCCTTGATGATGAAGCTCATGCCGAGTTTACTGGCACAATTAACGTTTTGAGAAATGCGCAAAAGACTGATGCGAGACAGCTAAACAAAAACCTATTAATTTCCAATGAAGCAAAAATTTACACCAGGCCGCAGCTTCAAATCGAAGCTGACGATGTTAAATGCTCGCACGGAGCTACCATCGGACAGTTAGAAGAAGAACAAATTTTTTACCTCACCAGCAGAGGAATCTCAAAGAACGAAGCAAAACAAATTTTAACTTACGGCTTTGCTGAAGAGATAATCGAGAAAGTGAAGCTTCCCTCACTGCGTACCAGGCTCGATGCTATATTCTTGGGGAATATTCATCATTGATTATGAGTGTATTTTGCAAGACAATAAGAGCTAACAGAGCCAAAATAAAACTGATGGTATTTCTGGTGAATATGATTCTGCCAATAATTTGGTAGGGCTGGAAATACTAGATGTGAAGAAGCAATTCGGTTCTCAAGATACTTAAAAAAAACAATGCTTGAAGGTCTTGGTTTTTAATCGCAATTAGAGAGTTTGAAAGAGTAATATTACATGTAATTAAACAGAGCATCAATTGCCAATTTTTGGCAATACAGGAAAAGGAGTACCCAAAAGAGACGAAAAAGCGGTCAGAGAGAGAAGATTAAAAGAATTTTGAGACAATAAGGAAAAATCCGTTTTAAAAGAGTGATGAAAAAAGAAAAAATAATATGCCCGAAGTG
>JANRMG010000279.1:0-4602 GCA_033761855.1 Candidatus Caenarcanales bacterium | reverse complement strand
GGTAGTAAAAAACTATAAGGTTCACCAGCTACAGAAGCCAAAGGCTGCAAGATTGTTATTATAAAAAACAGAAACAACCAGTTGGACATTATACGTATGAACTTATTCAGAGCCTTAATAGAGAATATTGGCCTAATAATAATTTAATTTAGTTTTGAAGGCAATAATCCAACTTAGGTATTTATGTAAAAGTTTGAATTGCCTTTTCAAGATTGTTATAAGTGTAAAAAGAGTCTAAGTCAAGGTATATAAAAAAATTTAACCAAAATCCCTAAGCATCTTTTTAATTTCGATTCGGCCACTTTCCTCTTGGGAAATCATGGAACGGGCAAATTCTTCTAAGTAAATACTTGCGCCTTCAACTTCATCTAAAAGTCTTTTATAAAAAACCAAGGCTTTTTCCTCGTGAGCAAGGCTCTCGGTAAGAATATTGTTGATTGAATGTTCGTGAGATTCCTCAAGCGGAGAGATTTTCAAGCTTGGGTGTCCATCGAGTCCGGTAAGAATTTCGCCCACTTGCTGTGCATGCATTAGTGATTCATTAGCCTGTCCGCGCAAGAATTGAACAATAGGAATACGGTTTGGGCCGGAAACCATCAGCGAATAGTGAGTGTAACGAACAACGCCAGCCAATTCGTATTCAAGGATAGAATTTAAAATTTCAACTGCTTTTTTTTCGTTTAAATCTTTCATTGCGCTTTTCCCAAAAATTCTCTTGGTTTTAGTTTACCTTCAATCGGATGAACAGATCCAATATTTATTCTACCTGTAGGGGCTTAGCATGCTGAGCCAAGGAATTCACTGGATTCTTTAGAATTTCTTGAGGTAGGGGAAGGTTTCAAACCTTCCCCTACAACCCTAATTTGCAAGGCCATCGTTTGATTGGGTGGGTCTAGCATGTTAGACCCCTACATAAAATTGTGGTTTAGTATTTCTCTAAAAGAGCTATGGATTCAAGATGAAAGGTTTGTGGAAACATATCGATCAGCTGCAAATTCTTCATTTTATAACCCAATTCAGCAAGTAATTCCACATCGCGCCTTTGAGTTGAAGGATTACAACTAACGTAAATTATTGAATCAGGACTCAAATCGGAGAGATCCCTCACAGTTTTACCGCTCAATCCCCCGCGCGGAGGGTCTATGATTGCACAAATTTTTTGTTTTTGATTGCCATAATTTTTTATGTCTAACTTTATGGCCTTGCCCCACCCTCGCTTATAAAGGTTAAAGTAATGGCTTTCGTAATTTGTAATAGAGTTAAGTTCTGCGTTAAAGCTTGCCATCTTGCAGGCCATTTTATCGGCCTCAGCGCCAATTACTTTTTTTAGGCTGGGAATTTGCTTGGCCACGCATATCCCTATTGCACCCACCCCACCAAAGAGATCGTAAACAATATCGGGTTGAACCAAATTTACTAACTCGACAATTCTTGCCATTAAAAGAGGTAGAACAGAAATATTAATCTGGAAAAAATTTTCGGCTTGATAAACAAAATTTACATCACCTATGGATTCAGAGATAGTGTTGATTCCACAAATTTGCAAAAGATTCTCTTCATTTTGAGCGACTTTCTGAGCCGGCTGTGCCAAAATCCCTAAAATTTTAGGAAACTTTTTGACCAATTCTTGGCTGATTTGCTTTAGTTGCTGACTGTTTGGATCTTTGACTTTCCAGACCAAGAGAGCATCTTGCGAGGAAAAACTGTAGCGTACTGCAACGGTTGACCAAAAACCTTCGTCTTTTAAATCTCTAAAAACTTCGAGTCCGCTCTCATTGACGAGCTTTTTACATTCTTGAAGAATCTCCCACATGAATGTGGGCAAGAGATGGCACTCTTTTAAATTCAAGACCTCGAAGTACTTGCCCGGAGGGTGAAGTCCAAGATCAATGCTTCCAGAGGAATTATTTCCAAAAGAAAATTCACATTTGTTACGATAATAGAATTGTTGAGGTGATTTAATAGTCTCTTCCAGTACTTGTTTAGGAAGATCATAATTTTTATAAATCTCGAGAAGAATTTGTTCTTTGGCTTTAATTTGTGCAGAATAGTTAAGATGTTGATAGGAACAGCCGCCACATTCATGAGTGTGGGAGCATCTCTCCTGAACGCGCAATTCGGCGTTCGGTTCGATAATTTTTAAAGGCTTGGCCCAAAGACTGCCTTTTTTTTGTTTATCAATTGTGGTTTCTACCAACTCTCCGGGAGCAACGTTTGACAAGAAAACCGTTTTTCGGGTGGGCGTATAGGCTATTCCATGGCCGCCGTAGATGAGCTTTTCTATCTTTAAAGTGATGTTTTCTTCTTGTGTGTCCAAGGTTTTTGTATGCAATTTAAGGCTAAAAAATTAAGACTTTAAAGTATAACCCAGCATTAATAAGGCTCATCTTATTCAATCAACGATGGCGGTTAATTTATTCAACTGAAGAATCTGATACTTTACATTGCCTCTCTCAATGCACTTTTTCACTTGCTTTTCTCTTTCGTTCAAACTCGCCCACTTTCCGCTTTTAATTTCCAAAAAGATAACTTGTTTGACATCGCCCTTACTCAGACCGTCAAAGACCACCAAATCAACAGGAGCACCCAAAAAGCGTGCATCCATCGGATTGTAGGGAAAATCATCGAAGAAAGGCAAAAGGTGTTCGGTAACTTTACCTTTAATTACGTCTTTGCTTCTATCAATAGCATCCTTGCGGATTTCTCTTTCTTTTT
Organism: Candidatus Caenarcanales bacterium; assembly: GCA_033761855.1. Classification (GTDB taxonomy): domain Bacteria; phylum Cyanobacteriota; class Vampirovibrionia; order Caenarcaniphilales; family Caenarcanaceae; genus JANRMG01. The sequence continues at coordinate 1,887 of JANRMG010000279.1, read as the reverse complement.
CTTGCATCCATTGCTGCGAGAGTATAGCTGCCTCTTTTAGCATCTGCTCTTTGATTTCGCTTTTAAACTTATTTAGTTCACCATCACTCCATTTGTCAAAAAGCTCGCGGGCCTTGCTTTCCAAGGTTGCTTTAAGAAAAAAATATTTAATTAAAAGACCCAAAGCCAGAACCGCAAGAACAAGAATTATTATATTTTCGATTTGCATAGTCGATATGGTCCAATAAAGTCCGAATAAACTCGCTTGATTTTAGATTAAACTGATTATATGTGTAAAACATTAAGAATATCTTTGAAATGAAAATTCAGATTCTTAAGCATGTGGCTTTTGAAGGACCAGCCAATATAAGAGGGTGGGCAAAATCCAAGAATTATCATCTTAATGAAATAAACCTCTGGGAAGACGATCTGGACAGTAATGCAGATTTAGATTTGTTAATTGTAATGGGCGGACCAATGGGAGCTTACGACGACGAGAAATACCCTTGGATGAAGCCCGAAAAAGAATTCATTAAAAAACAGATTGAAAAAGGTAAAAAAGTTTTAGGAATTTGCTTAGGCGCTCAAATAATCGCAGAAGTCCTTGGAGCCAAAGTTTATAAAAACAAGCAAAAAGAAATTGGCTGGTTCCCCGTTAAATTGACCGAGAGTGCATTGTCAAAAAAGTTCTTCAAAGATTTTCCAACTGAGTTCATGGCTTTCCACTGGCATGGTGACACCTACGACATTCCTGCAGAATGCGATCTCCTGGCTTCCAGTGAAGCTTGCAAAAACCAAGCCTTTAGTTTTGAAGAAAGGGTTTTTGGTTTTCAGTTCCACTTAGAATCTAATCAGAAATCCATTCAGCTACTTTTGGATCATTGTTCGGGTGAGCTAATTGGTGGTGAATATATCCAAACACCGGAGCGGATTCTTGATGGATATATTCATTTGGAGAACCTTGAGAATAATTTAAATTCTTTTTTGAGTAGTTTCAGCCACAATCATTATTAATATTGTTTAGGGTTTTCAACGAGCATAAAGGGTCTTTAAAAAATCTTTTAAAATGAAATTCCAGTATTGTAAATTTGATTCCATTTGACTGACCGCTAAAAAGTTTTGAGGACAACTTTTCTCTTTCATTCCAGCCTTTAAAACTTCAAACAAAGCAAATCTTTCATCGCAATGTGCAAATCGAGGTTTATCAAAAAAGGAATAGTCAAATTCTGGTTTGATTTCTTCTATGTGACTAAGAGAACTATTAAAATTGATATCTCCAACAGAAATGCCCGAACCCAAAATTACATCGTTTAAATACTGATGGAATCTGGGTTGTGAGAGACTATCAACAACTGAACGGGAATTACCACCTTCATGTGAATCTGAGTATTCATGAGTTCGAATGGAACTTCTGTAAGTCAAACCATTTGGGGCTGTAGTAAGTTGTAAGCTTCTGAATTGCTCTTGTTCAAGTGTCTGAGGCATAGTAATGCTCAATTGATCTTTAAATCTTGAACTGGCTGACATAATTTCTAGACTTTCTGGCAATCTTCGAACATGCATTAAGCTCATTTTCAAATGATTACCTTGTGGTTGATCTGATTGAAAAATCAATTCAGAGGTTAAAGATTTAAAACTAACCTGAGAAAAAATATGCGCAAACATTTCTGAAATTGCTTGTTCTCTTTGATCATATGGAAAGAGTCTTCTGGGGAGTATTTCAATGGAATCTAAATTGCCAAAAATATACCCTAGATTACCTGCTGTTCGACGGTTATTCTCAGCATAAAATCTTGAATTTGAAATTTTACGAAAAAATTTTTCTGCATGCTTTGCCCAATTATTTTCTTTAGATGTTGGAAGAGGATTATCAGTTAAGTTCCAAGGTGTCTCAAAGGAGAATAGATT
>JANRMG010000278.1:0-2758 GCA_033761855.1 Candidatus Caenarcanales bacterium | reverse complement strand
GGTTTTAGTTATGGCAAGTATAGAATAAGGGACTTAGACACTTTAGACACTATTTAAGAAGTACTGCTTACGTTCACCCCCCTAAGAGATCTCCCTCAATCCGCCTTCAAAAAGGGGAAAAATTTAAATCCCCCCTTTTTTGAGCGTGGGCTGGGGGATCTAGACAATTCTTAAATGGTTTCTTAATCCCCTTGACCTTATTAAATGTTCTAAACTTAAATACATCCCTGACTGATTTCACCTTTTTTAGTCAACAATATCGAATCAACAGAGAGATTCTTGGCTCCCAATATTTCATGAAATTAATATTTGCGATCATTCTATGGCTGACAAATAAAGCAGTTAGTATCATTCTATTTGTTGCTATATTAACAGCCCTATTTACAGCAAATACAATTCTTAAACCAATTGGACAAGATCTTTGGAATCAAGTTTCAGGGAAAGATATTCAGGAAGCTATCAATAGGATAAGTGAGGATATTAAGCAGATTGAGATCAATACAAATCCTCAGTTTAAGTCGAGAGTCAGCCGATTGAATCAAGATATTGACTTGAGAATTGAAGCAGAATGTACTAAAGAGATTCCTTGGTATGAGTTTTATCGTTTTGATATAAGGTTGCAAAGAGAGGCTAATTGCGAACTCTTAAGAAAAGAGAAAGCTGCATATCAACAACTAGAAAAAGAATACCTTGAACGCGAACAGCAATTAAGAGATCTTAAGGCTCAACTATCCCAAAAACAATTCCAACTTGAAGAATCAGAACAGCAATTGGATCGAATATGGAAACTATTAGTTATAAATTTTCAAGAGAACTGGATATATATATTTTGTACCATCCTCTTGGTTTTATTTGCTTCTCCATTATGGAAAGCATGGTGTTTTTTTGGAATAGCTCATTTTGCTGAAAGGTTTGCTCCGATTCAGTTAACTGATCCTGTAGCTGATGGAAACATCTTTTATAAAAATGCAGAGAAAACGGTCAGTATTAGAGTTGACTTGTTTAATCCTTTGTATATGCGAATGGATTCCATGAATCAGTATGATCGGAACTTAACTAAGCGAACTCGACTATTTTGGAGATGGTCTGCTCCATTTATTAGTTATGCATCGGGACTAGTGGAGCTAACAGAATTTACGACTAAAAGTACAGTTGAAGGTGGAACGGTTGTTTTGTCTCCTAAAAAAGCAAGTGACTACATCACTGAAGTCCAGTTGCAACAGCATCCAGGAATTGTGATGCATCCTGCTTGTATCACTGGTATATCTGGAGATATTCAGCTAAAAACTCGCTGGATATGGAGCTTTCATAGCTGGTTAACGGGACAGCATCGGTATATTATTTTTTATGGAACTGGTAAATTATATCTGGAAGGAAATGGGGGAATCTATGCAATGGAAGTGTCTCCCGCAAAAACGAGTGTGGAAAGTCATTTATTGATAGGATTTGATAGTAGATTGGGCTATTCAACCATTCGTACAGAGACATTTTGGCCATATTTTCGGAATAAGGTGTCGTTGATTGATAATCAACTTTCTGGGAAAGGTGTGTTTTTGCGCCAAGCTGTTGCTCCGACCAAGAAACTTACACCATTGGAAAAGAACTTTCAATTTATCAGTAACTTCACTAGCATAGTCGGTAAATTCTTTGGCTTTTAAAGTCTTTATTAGTTTGGGTTTGATTGACTACAGTGCTTTAGGCTCAATTAAAACCCAGAGGAATTTTTGAAGCCCAACAAGATGTAATTGCTAAATGAGTATTTAAGGGCGCTAAAAACCCTAAAATCGGCTTTACCGTAAGAATTACTGTTTTTTTATAAGTATCAAGGCGGCTCATTGCATCACCCTCTATAATAAGTGCAGTTCATAATCAATTAAAAACAAGCCCCAACTACAAACAATGCGTGTTTTACTTGTCTATCCTTTATTTCCTAAGAGTTTTTGGTCGTTTGAGAAAACACTTGAATTAGTTGGTTATAAGGCTCAGCTTCCGCCTCTAGGAATGGTTACAGTTGCGGCAATTTTGCCTCAGTCGTGGGAATTTAAACTTGTCGATCGCAATATTCGTGATATCACTGAAGCTGAATGGGAATGGGCGGAAGTGGTGATTCTCTCCGCAATGATCGTCCAAAAGGATGATTTTTTAGCTCAAATTCAAGAAGCAAAGAAACGCGGTAAATTAGTTGCTGTAGGTGGTCCTTACCCCACGGCTTTACCCGAAGAAGCGAAAGTTTCAGGAGCGGATTTCTTGATCCTTGATGAGGGGGAAATTACTTTACCAATGTTTGTTGAGGCGATTGAAAGAGGCGATCGCGGAGGTGTTTTACGAGCTAATGGTGAAAGACCTGCAGTTACGGAAACTCCGATTCCTCGCTTTGATCTATTGGAGATGAACCGCTACGCTGAAATGTCAGTACAGTTTTCCCGTGGATGCCCGTTTCAATGTGAATTTTGCGACATTATCATCCTGTATGGACGGAAGCCACGCACTAAGACTCCTGCCCAGATTCTTGCAGAACTTCAATGTCTGTATGATCTTGGCTGGCGACGCAGTATTTTCATGGTTGATGACAACTTTATTGGGAACAAGCGCAATGTGAAGGTAATGCTGCAAGAGTTAAAACCTTGGATGAAAGAGCGTAACTATCCCTTCTCCTTTGCCACGGAAGCCTCGGTCGATCTTGCACAAGATCCTGAAATGATGCAGATGATGGTGGAATGCAACTTTGGGTCGGTCTTCCTTGGTATCGAAACTCCTG
>JANRMG010000277.1:0-4102 GCA_033761855.1 Candidatus Caenarcanales bacterium | reverse complement strand
CTGTCGGTAAATAAATTCCTCCAAAAAACATTTGTACTTTTGCTACTAATGGTGACCACCAGTAAAAAGAAATTGCAACTGTATTATTAACAAGTTTTTTCTCTTTAATTTCTTGGGCCAGCATTAATGGGAGTTTTGGATTATGCCACCCTAGAGCTTCCTTGGAACCCATCTTTAATTCGGGCAATAAAAGTTTATTTCCCAAATCGTCGTTGTGTGGGAAATTATTTATTAAATCATAAAAATTAAGGATATTTTTATTTTCAGGAAAAATTACTTTTAGCCTGGGTTCATCAAAATCTTTTTTTAGTTTTTCTTGGACAAAGCTTTCATCTATCATTGGGATTTCTTCATAAATGGCTTCACGGAAGTTCTTTGTCGGGGCGCCATATAAATCTAAAAAGTCATTATGTAAAAGAACTGGCATTTCTTTTTGGCTCTTGCTTTTGAGCAAATGCAAATCAAACTCTACTCCGTCATAGCTTTCTAGAGCGCTTTTAATAAATTGTGGAGTATTTTCAAACTTTATATTTCTTTCTCCTTGATAGCTTGATGAGACATTAAAGCCTCGGTGAGAAATAATTAAAAATTTCTCTTGCTTTAGTAGAAGCGTTTGCTTGGAATTTTTGTAGAAAGGAGCATTGAATCTTAAAAAATAAGTTGAAAGATAAGCAAAAACAAAAAATATTGGAAGTCCAAAAAATATTAAGAAAAAAAGAAATTTCATTTTATTATTTTTCATAGAGTTTTATAAATCTTGATTGGATAAGTAAACTGAAAGAAGTTGAATGGTTTTTCTTTGCTTGTTCAATTCTAGGTTCAAAGCTTGTCTTTTCAACTGCTTCTGATATTATTTAACAAATTCTCATAAAAAAACAATTTAGTATTCAAACTAACGATGAGTACATTAGAGACAAATTTAAGAAGAAACGAAAGACTAAGACGTACCTACGGATTTGACGAAATATCGCTTTCGCCCTCTGGAATTACTATTGACCCACATCTTTGTGTTGTTACAACAGAACTTGGCAAGCACAAATTAAGTACCCCACTCATTGCAAGCGCGATGGATAGCGTTGTTTCGCCAAGATCCGCTGTAAGCATGGGGGAAGAGGGTGTTCTTGGCGTCTTAAATTTGCAAGGCCTTTGGTGCCGCTACGAAGATGCCGAATCAAGGCTCGAAGAAATAGCAAATGCTCCTGATGATCGTTTTGTAAGTATTATGCAGAGCTATTATTCAGAGCCGGTGAAAGAGGATTTGATAGCTAAAAGAATCGATAAAATGAAAAAAGGCAACTATTTGGTCGCTGTTTCCTCTGTCCCGCAAGAAGTTAATCGTTTAGAGGCTTCAATTGCTAAAGCTGGAGCGGATTTTTTGTTTGTTCAATCGACTGTAACTTCTACTAGGCACGTTGGAAAAGAAGAAGGATTGAGCTTAGCCGAACTTTGTAAAAAAACTAAATTAACTGTTGTGGCTGGAAACTGCTCTTCTTACAACGTTGCTTTAGATTTAATGGAAACTGGAATTGCTGGTTTGTTAGTGGGCATAGGACCAGGAGCGGCTTGTACAAGTCGTGGTGTTTTGGGTGTTGGTGTTCCAATGGCAACAGCCGTTATGGATTGCTGTGATGCAAGAGATGTATTTGAAGCTAAAACCGGGCAAAGAGTGGCTGTGATTGCCGACGGTGGAATCGTTGTTTCTGGGGATGTGTGTAAAGCCATTGCCTGCGGCGCTGATGCCGTGATGATGGGCTCTCCTTTTGCTAAAGCTAAAGACGCACCCGGAAGAGGATTCCATTGGGGAATGGCCACTCCAAGCCCAGTCCTTCCGCGCGGAACCAGAATTAAAGTTGGAACCGTTGGAACTTATGAGCAAATTGTTCATGGTCCTGCCTCGTTGGATAATGGATTTCACAATTTTATTGGTGCACTCAAAACCTCTATGGGGACCTTAGGAGCCAAGACAATTAAAGAAATGCAAAACGTTGATGTGATTGTTGCCCCGAGCGTTTTGAGCGAGGGTAAAGTTTATCAGCATGCGCAGAAGCTTGGGATGGGGATGAGATAGTTGTTAAAGATACCTGAAAAAAAACTATTTCGAAGACAAACTTTACAAAGTTGTCGAACTGTTGGAAGTTACACTGGCTTATCTCAAAAAGCGACTGTCCTCATTAAAAAACCACTCCTAAATATAGGAACTTCATCTGTCATTCTTCTCACTCACTTTGGTCATATGATAGTCGATGCTTCTTCGATCTTGCCTCTAATAATGTTTAATCCTCATCATGTGGAAATTTGTAGAGAAGGCTTAAATTCTCATCCTCTAGAAGAGGAACATAATGACCCCTTCCACCTGCCTGAAAAAGGTGAGGATTGTAATCATAATCACGGTCATCACAGTCCATTTTTACCTAATAATCCCCCTCATCAGCATTCACAAAACACGCATTTACATCAAACATCTATGAAGAGAAAAGTTGAGGAGGAGAAAAAAGCCGAAGAAGATGTATAGAAAAAAGTCTAGATTAATAAATTAACCCGCATTCCTCATCTGGACTGGCATTAAAAGATATAAATAATTACTTCTGGTTTCATTTAAATCTTCAGCTTCTAGCTTAATTTGTGGGCTAACAATTATTGGCTTCAAGGGCTCAGACATTGTAATTTCTACCTGCTCTGAATCTAGGTTCCGGAGGCATTCTGTCATGTAGTTAACGTTAAAGGCAATTGTAAAATCGTTGCCTTCGTATTCCACTATGTCGAGCTGATCGCTCGCTTCGCCAAGGTCCGGGGTGCTAGCCGATACATTTAAAACACCAATTGCCTCAAAGAAAAGCTTTACAACTTTGGTTCGCTCGTTGGCAAGCACGGATACGCGTTCTAAGCAAGACAACAAATTGCTGCGGTTTACAGTTGCCTTTTGGCTGTGGCTCTGCGGAATCAATTGTTGGTATTTCGGATAAGTTCCGTCAATCAAGCTTGTGGAGAGGGTTTTGTCTTCGGATTTAAAAATAACCTGGTTGTTGTTAGGAAAAATACATTGTATAAATTCATCGTCGATTGAATTTAACATCCGAGAAAGCTCTGATAAAGAACGAAATGGAACAATAACCTTAAAATGTTCTTCCGCTTTGATGGCTGGCATAGAAAAATAAGCCAAACGGCTTCCGTCAGTCGCCGCGATTTCCAGTCCTTTGTCGCTGATTTCTAAACAAACACCGTTGAGAATACTATTCACTTCGCGCTTGTCGCTTGCAAATCCAACGAGTTCAATGGCTTCTTTTAAAACTTCGGTTGAAAGCGAAATATTTTTTATGTTCTCAGTTTGAACATTCAAAAAGTCCTGAGGAAACTGCTCCGATGAAAGCCCTTTAATCTCAAACTTAGATCTTCCGCAAGTAATTTTTATTAATCCTTTTTCGTCACTCACAAAGGAAAGCTCCGATGAAGAGAGCTTAGAGACTAATTCCAAAAGCTTTTGGGAAGGAACTGTAATTTCGCCGCTTTCAATAACTTCGCAGTTAACTTTGGCTGCCAAAGAGAGATTCAAATCAGTTGCCGCGAGGGTTAAAGTTTTATTTTCGGCATCAGTTTTTAAGAGTACATTGCTCAGAACAGGTTGTATTCCGTGTTTTGCAACAGCTCTGGCAACCAAGGAGAGCGCGTTTTGAAAACTTGATTGACTTAATTTAATCGATAAAGTGCTGTTTGAATCTACGGCTGAGCTAGTTGTCATATTCTTTGAAAAACCTTTTTGAGTCGCGACTAAATTGCTTTGGTCATCACTTAATGAGTTAAGCGTGAATTGCTTTAAGTATACAATCTATATTAACCATAAAATATGCCGAGAAAAGTTGAAGAAAATAGAAAATTATTTTCATAATTCTTAAAGCGAGCGCAAAGCGCGAGCTAAAAGTGTTTTAATAAAGTCAAAGAAAAAATTTAATTTTCAGCAAAATTTTAATGACATTTTTTAGTACTAAAAATTTAGTCTTCTTTTTTAAACTTCTATTGGTCTTCTTGATTTGTATTTTACTGCAAGTTCTAGTTCTGCCATTTCTGGCTATTCATGGTGTTGTTCCTAATTTACCTTTAGTTGTAA
>JANRMG010000276.1:0-2556 GCA_033761855.1 Candidatus Caenarcanales bacterium | reverse complement strand
ATTTCATGATTTGATGTTGATTAAGTGGTGCGGGAGCACGGGATGCGCCGTGGTCGAAGGCGAGAGCGTTTGATAAGGTGCTTCATTCCCGTTTGATTTAGGTGAAAGGCTTCCTTTTTATTTTTCTAAGACATAAACGAGAGTATTTAAATCCTTAGGAAAATATAAAGAAATGGCATTTATGTTAACAAACATAAATCTAAAGAATTAGTACCGCCAAAAACTTGGCAATACCAAAAGGTTGTCCATGTCACTTCGTTACTGGTTTGTTAGGGGTTCGTTAGAATTTACGCGAATTACTTTTTCTTTAAAAATTCTAAATTCTGAGCTACCGTTTGCAGAGTATTATCCGAAAGATTTACACCATTTTGATCATTTACAGAAGCAAACATTGCTTTTGATTTTTGAGCGTCAGAGAGAGCCGCTTCCAGATATTTAATGGCTTGCCCTTTATTAGATTTTTCAAAAGCTTCTTTTTTAGCCATGGCTATTTTCACATAAGACAGATTAATAAAAACAGCTGGATTATTTGGTTGTATTGCTAAAGCCTTATTAAAAGCATTTAAAGCACCTTGCAAATCACAAGGCTGAGAAGTCGATTGAGAGACCATCCTCCCGCAATGTTCATTACAAATCTTATTACATTCTTCGGTGGCTTTATCCTTTAGCTGCTCTTTGAGCTCAAGGTTACAACGGTCTCCACAACCTTTTTTACAATCATTCGCCAAGCTAGTATCATTTAAATAGCAAGGCGTAAATTTTTTAAGACCATCATCAATATATTTTTTTGCCTGCAAAGCAGGATCTTCCGCTCCAATTGAAGAGAGGGGCAAGAAGAAAAAGAGAAGAAACAAAATAAAACTTTTTTTACTCATATGAGATTTCCTTGAATATTTACTCAAAAATTAGCAGATTTTAGAAATTAATAGAAGTTAAAGAAAAACTGTTAACTAAAGTAAAAATTATAAATTTTGAAAAAATATAAAGTAAAAACATAAGGCAAAATATGGCTATCAAAGCGATCCAGAATGCCACCATGGCCTTCAATTAATTCTCCAGCGTCTTTGACTCCTGCAGCTCTTTTCATCATGGATTCAATCAAATCACCAAGCTGAGCTAAAGAATTAATAATTAAAGCTAAAAGAATTGAGAATGGCCACTGCATCTTAAAACCAAAGTAAGAAGCTCCAACAAAATGAATCAAAAACAAAGCCATCAAAGAGCCAAACAAAATTCCGCAAATTGAACCTTTTATTGTTTTGTTTGGGCTAATTTTCTCGGCAAGTTTCGTTTTTCCGAAGGCCTTTCCAAAGTAATAACTGGCAATATCATTAATAACCACAGCACAAATCACAGTTAAAGCATAAAGAATTCCCAAATCCTTAAAGTTGAGGCTAAAAAAGCCAAATGGCTCATCCAGAAAGCGCAACATGATAATGTGAGAGCCAAACCAACCAACATAAACTAAAATAAAAATGCTCACAGCCATGTCCGAAAGACCAGCTTGGATTTTTGTACCATTAACCGAACCAAATAAAAGGTAAGCTAAAGTTACAATTACCGAGATTAAGAGCCAAAAGTCATGAAGGTTATGATTAAAAGCTGCAAAAAAGGGAAACAAGGCCATTAAAACTAAAATTGGTTTTTGGGGCGGTTGAAGTTTTGAAAAATGGCTGAGCTTAATTAGTTCTTGCGTAGCTACACAAAAGAGAATTGAACACAAAATTACAAAGGGGAGGCCACCAACCAACATTGCCCCAAAACCGATGAAGGCCATTAAAAAGCCTCCGCGTAATCTTTTTATGTGATTGCTATCTTTTTTTGTTATTTTGGGGAAATTAGTCATCAATTTGCTCCTCCAGTTGAGGATAGACTGAAAGAGTAATTATTAAATCAGGCTGAACAGGTTCATTGGTTTCCTTGTTTAAGTAATAAACTAAATCTTTGTTCGGAAACTCGAATTCATCATAAAAAGCTGGTACGGAAAAAATACTGTCGGGTTTATCTAAAAGCTTATATTCAATTAGTTCACTAGTAGCGGTTTCTACAACTCCACAATTTTGAATAACTCTGTCTATTTCCCCAAGCTCGTTGAAAAATGTAATCGATGCACAAATGGTTTTGCCAATAATATTTTCCTTGTTTAGGTTTGGGTTTGCCTGCATTCGGTTTAAATTTTCTTTAGTTCTTGTTCTTTCTTATCTAGGATTTCATCAACGCTAGCAACAAATTTAGAAGTTAACTTCTCTAAAGAATCCTGTTGTTTTTTCAAGTCGTCTTCAGAAACAGAACCTTTAAGTTTCTTGAGTTGATCGTTGGAATCGCGCCTTATATTACGTAAAGGCACTCTTGCCTTTTCTTCAGCAATTTTACCTACCTGCTTAATTAACTCTTCCCGCCTGTCCTCCGAAAGAGGGGGAACAGAAATCCGGATGATACTTCCGTCATTATTTGGATTTAAACCAAGTTCTGAATTTTGAATAGCTTGCTCTATAGCCTTTAGATTAGTTTTATCAAATGGTTGGATAATAAAACTGCGACCATCGGGAGCAGTAA
>JANRMG010000275.1:0-4180 GCA_033761855.1 Candidatus Caenarcanales bacterium | reverse complement strand
TTGTTTGATGGCCTGGCAGTTTTTAAAGGCTGAAGCAAGGAAAAGACAAGTCACTGTTTATCGCCTTCACGAGAGTCAGTCCGACGATTTTATCCGTTCTCAACTCCTTAATCCTAAACTTCAGTTTGCGTAAGTCCTATTATTCTCATCGTTTCTAAGCGAATCCTTGTCGTCCTGCTCCTTCAAAACCTCCGCCACCCAGTAAAGCTGTAACCATATTAAAGAATCCTTCACCGAGACCACTTTCACTTCTTTGTGTATCTTGAGTTTCCTGGGTTCTTTTATCTTCAAAAGCTAGTCTCGAAGCTTCATCTTCAGCAGCTTGATTTATTGCTGCATCGGAAGCTGCTGTTGTTCCTGTTGCTCCAGCAACAAAACTGTTTGGATCTAACTTGGGTTGAATCCTCTGATGAATATTATTTAAGGCAACTCTCCAACCGGGAGTAGTATTTTCTTTCTTTTCGCCTATTCTTGAAGAAACTATATTTGGAGTTTGTCTAGAGTATCTCCTGAGATCAACTTGTAAATTACTTTGAGAGGAAGCAAAAGGATTTGTATGATTTACGATGGGGTCTTCAAAACTAAAATTATTCAAAGAAATTGTCTCTGAATGTAGGCTGTCTCCAATGGTAGGAATTCCTGCCGTTGGTCTAGTTATTGCCTCAGGAGGTGGATAGTTAGCAACCTTTACCGCTGGTGTTCGGTAAGATGCATTAGCATAAGCTTGGGCCTGATAACTTTGATCGTATGAACTCATTGGAAAGCAAACTCCTTAAAGTTTGGGAATTTAATTGGAATTTATAGGAAAGTTTTATAAAGTAATAAAAAAGTTATAAATATTTCTGAAGTATAAAGAACTTGAACTGATGAATATTTACGATAAATTAAATATTTTTTAAGAAGGCGGAAATTATTTTGCAAATCACAATCGGTAGCCGAGGTTCTGAGTTGGCTTTAACCCAAACTAAATGGGTTCAGGGCCAACTATTGAACTTGGGGCTAAAAACCGAAATTAAAATTATAGAAACTAAAGGCGACCAAATCCTCGATGTGGCTCTTCACAAGATTGGAGACAAAGGCCTTTTTACCGCTGAACTCGAAGAAGCCCTCAGGACGGGAGAGATCCAGCTGGCGGTACATTCTTTTAAAGATCTTCCAACCCTCGCCTCGGTTGAGCTTCCCATTGTGGCCATTCCACCGCGCGAATCACCGTGGGATTGCGTTGTTTTTAGCCAAAAATTCGAGGGTCTTGCTTCCATTTTGGATTTACCAAAAAAAAGCATAATCGGCACTAGCAGCCTCCGGAGGGTACAACAACTTAAACATCATCGACCAGACTTTGAGTTTTTGCCGATTAGAGGCAACGTTGGAACTCGCCTCCAAAAGATAAAAGAAGGCCGAGAAGGCCTTTGCGCAGGAATTTTGGCTGAGGCTGGGTTAAACCGTTTGGGTTTGCAAAAAGTAATAGGCCAAGTCTTGCCGCTTGAACTTTGTATTCCGGCTCCGGCCCAAGGGGCCCTCGCAGTTCAAAGCAGCCAAAAGGCTTTGGATTCTTATCCAGAGCTGGTGGAAGCTCTCAAGCAAATTAATGATACTGAAGACAAGGTTAATTTAGTTAAAGCCGAAAGAGCAGCGCTGCAAGCGATTGAAGGTGGCTGCCAAACGCCTTTCGCTGCTTATGCTCAAAAAATCAACGAAAAAACTTTTCGAATTAAAGGTTTTATTGGAGATCCAAAAACAAATAAAGTTGCTTTTGCAGAAGAAATTGGTGAGTTAGGTGATTCGATCGGGATTGGGAAGAGGTTGGGTTTAAGATTAAAGAATTTGATTTAATTTCTTGAAGTTACTCTAAGTCTTCTTCATTTAATTCTGCTGTTTTCATAAAATCTTTAAGCATGCCAATCTTGAGATCTTGGTTTCCGTGAACTGGAACTGAAATAGATTTTCTTACAGATTCTTTTTTATAAATGTGGTGACTTCCCTTAATCCTGAATAGCTCCCAACCAGCTTTTTCTAATATTTTGCAGAACTTTTTGCCTGAAACACTTTTCATTTTGCACATTTTTAGATTACGAGCTCAAGCTCCTTTATATTTTCATTTTTGTCCTCATTCATAGAAGTTTGGCATTCGAGCCAACCCTCAATAGCTTCTACGATATTTACCTTAAGCTCTTCAATCGTCTCGCCTTGAGAGCAGCATCCTTCGAGTGCTGGTACTTTTGCCCAGTACCCACCTTCTTCTGCTTCGTAAATTTCAACTTTAATTTTCATAAATTTTGGAAGTGAGTTAATACTTCAAACATAAGTAAATTATACCCGAATACACTCACCGGAAACCAAAGAAGCACTCTTTTCTTTTCTCACAAACTCATTTAATAAGCTCTGGATCGTGGCAACCGCAAAGTCAATCTCGGGAAGCGTAATCACAAAGGGAGGGGAAAAACTCAAAACGTGCCCGTGGCTACCGCTGGTAAGAATGATGAGTCCACGCTTAAGGCCTTCTTCCAAAATAAAGTTTCCTAAATCGGTGTGAGGTTCCTTGGTGTTTTTGTCTTTTACAAGCTCTAAGCCTATCATCAGACCTTTGCCACGAATTTCACCAATAAAAGTCGACTCCAAACCAGCGAGTTTTTGAAGCAAATAATTGCCGGTGTTAGCTACCTTTTGAGGCCAATTGCTTTTTATTAAATCATCTAGAACAGCAAGTCCAGCCGTGCAAGCCAAAGGATTGCCTAAGAATGTACTGGTGTGAATGGCCTCTCCGTTTGATTTGCCCCATGCATTCATAACCTCACTCGTTCCAACGCAAATCGAAATTGGTAGGCCGCCCCCAATCGTCTTTCCGAGACACAGTAAATCGGGGAGTACTTCTTCGTGTTCGAAAGCAAACATTTTGCCCGTTCTGGCAAAGCCAGTATAAATTTCGTCAAAAATTAGCAATAATCCGTGTTCATCACAGATTTCGCGGAGCGCGTAAAGAAATCCTTCAGGAGCTGTAATTACTCCGCCGCGGCTCTGTATAGGCTCAATGATGATGGCGGCTAATTTGCTTTGGTTTTCCGAGATTATTCTTTTGACTTCTTGCAGTGAGTTTTGAACCGCATCTTCGCCATCCCGGTAGGTATTTGGGTAAGGCGCATGAAAAGTATGTTCAGTTAAACGCCCCGTAAAAGGCTTACGGAAGTGCGATTTATAAGTTAAATCCAAAGCTCCATAACCGAGTCCGTGGTATGCACCAGTGAAAGCAATTACTCCCGATTTGTTTGTAAAAACCTGAGCCGTTTTCAAGGCCGATTCACAAGCGTCGGAGCCGTTGCAAGACAAAATTACTTTATTTAATTTTTTTGGCAAAATAGAAAGAAGTTTTTCTATAAATTCCACTTTGGCCCTTGGCGGATGGACGTCGCCCATGCCGTGGATAAGTTTGGAAGCTTGGTCGCTGACGGCTTTGGCTACTTTAGGGTTTGTGTGCCCAATTCCCGCTACGCCGAAGGCAGAATTAAGGTCTAAAAAACAATTTCCGTCAACGTCCCAAATGTTAGCTCCCAAAGCTTTTTCCCAAAACACAGGGAAATCCTCCGAAAGAAAAGTTACGCCCGGGGATTCAACATTTTCAAGTCTTTCTGCTAAGGCTTTGGAAGCTGGGCCAGGAATAGCAGTGGTGATTGAAGGAAGTGACATTAAGTGGAGGTTTTATAATAAAGTGACTTTATTATTCTATATTAAACTGTTAGACCTCTTGCGAAATAGAGAAGGATAAAACCATATTGATGACTGGATTGATGATTGGTAGATACAGTTGACTCTTTGCCTAAAACATTTTCTTGGGCTTACGGTCTTTGGATGAGAATTTTATAACTGATTTGTTTTTAAGAGCTCTGCCGGAAGAGTCTTGTAATGTTGGATTGGATGAGATCGAGCGGTTGGTGAGGGTTGTTTGTTAAAAAATGTAAATAGCAATTTTTCGCTCACTTACTTCTTTTAAGGAAACTCTGAAAAAAGGAGAAAAAAATCAAAGGAAAGACAAAAGATAAGTAAATAAAAGCAAACCCCCGGTCTTCTACCTGCTGTTTTTATTGAAAACCCCCTTAAAAAGAGAGCTTTGGTCAGAGCTATCCCGTGACAAAGCCTTTATCTCGGACTTTCCAGCAATTGAAAAGCATCATTAAACCAAACCACC
>JANRMG010000274.1:0-8578 GCA_033761855.1 Candidatus Caenarcanales bacterium | reverse complement strand
TTATATTGCAGAAGAGTTAAACCTAATAAGTTTGTCCCATTCAATTTCACCGCTATCTTTGCAAAAGCTGATTGAAAACTCTTTAGTAAATTTATTAATCATTTGAGAATATGCTCTTTCGAAATCTCCATTTTTTTCTTTTGCATTATGACCTAAAGGTTCTATAAGTTCTATATAAAGCTGTGAATCACTAGATATAAATTCCCAAAAAGCTTGACCACAATATTTGAAATAATCACCTTTATCAGGATGGTTATCTCTTCCATAACAGCATCCATTAATAGCAATAACATTAATTTGAGAATTGCTCGTTCTTATTGTCTTTTTTGCAGTTCTAAAATCAGAAATCATTTTTGCTATTTGAGAGCTGTTTCCCCAATTGGGGCCCGATTTAATAGTAACTATATTTCTTATTCCATTTTTATCAAACTCAAGATCAATTCCATTGATGCCTGACTTCCTTCCACCATACACTTTGTTATTTATAAAAATTGCGAGACCTTCAAGCCAATCTCCAAAAATAGTCTCTTCATGAGAGGAAATATGTGCATCAACGATACCTTTAATAATTTCTTCAGATGTTAGAACACTTTTTGCTTTGAATAAATATGGATTTTTTCTTTTTAAAACATTAACAAGCTTTAAAGTATCAATGCTTTGAATTCTCTTTTGATGAAAAATTCCAATATTATCCTCAACGTATTGAGAAACGTCTTTGAGATTCAGCTTCTTCATATTGTTCCTTCAGAGTTCCAAGTAGAAACAGTTTAACCGGCATTACTTCATTTTTTACCATTTCACAGTACTCTGGAACAATATCAATTCCAATTGAATTTCTATTCATTCTGTTTGCGACTTTTAATGTTGTTCCAGAGCCCATAAATGGGTCCAATACTGTGTCTCCAGGTTGAGTAAATAATTTAATGAACCATTCAGGAAGCTCTTCAGGAAATGCAGCACTATGATTTTTGTTGTTACATTCAGTTGCCAGATGAAGCACATTTGACGGATAAGCTTTATCCCTCTCTAGCCAATTTGAGATGTTCTTACCAAAACCACTTCCAACTTTTGAATTGTCTCGAATTTTGTCAGTTTCAGAAAGATTTTTCAGTCTAGATTTTGCCCAATCACCCATTGGAACCATAACTTCGTCTTGATACATATTAAATTTACGGTCTTTATTAAATTGTATAAGACGTTCCCATGCGTCTCTAAATCTATTTGGCCATTTCCCTGGATAACAATTTTTTTTGTGCCAAATAAATTCTTCAGTCCAGAGCCATCCTTGTTTCCTCATTTCAAGAATTAATTCCATTACATAAGTGCTGCGTTCTCCATTTAAAACTTTTTCTTTAATATTTAGAATAAAAGTTCCAGTTGGTTTGAGTACTCTCAAAAGTTCTTTTGAAATAGGGAGAAACCATTCAACATATTTGTCTGGATGAATGCCTCCGTATGTATTTTTTCTTTGATCTGCATAAGGTGGAGAAGTTACAACTAAATCGACAGAGTTATCAGGAAGAAGTTTCAACTGCTCTTTACAGTCGCCAAGATAAATATTTGTTGTTAGTTGCATAGTAAATTTTAGTTTAATCTATTTTCAAAAAATTTAGTCTTAGAGCTCTGTATGAATAATTTACAAAATTCACAACCCCTTCGCCAACTCCCCATTAATCAGCGAAACCATAGTTGGTCCAGCAAAAACCAAAGCACTATAAACCTGCACTAAGTTTGCCCCAAGCGCTAAACGCTCACGAACATCGTCAGCAGTGCTAATTCCACCAACGCTGATTAGTGCCATCTCAGCGGGTTTGTTTTGGGCTAACCATTTGGTAATTTCTAAAGATTTTTGTTTTAAAAGCGCCCCTGAGATTCCTCCAGTTTCCATCTTTGCCCATTTAGGAGCCCCGTCCCGAGAGACAGTTGTGTTAGTCGCAATTATTCCGTCTACTTTAATTTCGGTGGCTACTCGCAAAATATCTTCTAGAGAGCTTGTTTCAATATCTGGGCTAATTTTCAAAAATAAAGGTTTTTTTGCAATCTGCTTGATTGGGCTCAACAACTCAAAGAGCTGCTTCGGTGATTGCCATTCTCTCAGTCCAGGAGTGTTTGGAGAACTTACATTGATTACCAGGTAGTCTGCATGAGCTTGCACCAACTTAACCGTTCCAAGGTAATCTTCAATTACTTCGCTAAATTTTTTAGGATCAACCACTCGAGATTTGCCAATGTTGATTCCAAGTGGAACAAGGAATTTTTTGTTCTTTTTGGTTTCTGCAAGCCTCGCCGCAACCACCGAGGCGCCAGGATTATTAAAACCCATTCTGTTCAGAAGGCTTTTCTCTTCCGGGAGCCTAAACAATCTGGGCTTGGGGTTTCCGTCTTGCGGATGAAAAGTAACCGAACCCATCTCCACGTGACCGAAGCCAAGTCCTTGCCAAGCCAATGGTGCTTCACAGCTTTTATCCATGCCTGCTGCAAGACCAATCCGGTTGGGGAAATTAATTCCCGCGACATTAACTTTTAATTTTTCGGAATCGTTTATTTTGTCGCGGATAAAAAAGTTTTGGAATTTATGCAAATTCCTCAGCGTGAACTCATGGGCTTTTTCAGGCTCCATGGAAAATAAAAAATTGCGAATTAGAGTTTCGTATAACATTTTGGGGTTTTGGCTCCGCTGTTTAAAACCCTCCCAGCCTTCCTTTTCAGGCAGGAGTAGCAACAAACTGTCTTTCAAACTTCCCCCTGATAAGGGGGATAGAGGGGGTTCAAATAACTTTCAAAATTGAGACATTAATTTATTGATAATACTAAATTCTTCTCCAAATCCGGGTAAGAAATATTTATAAATATTGTTTGTTGTAAATAAATAGTGGCTGGCGGAGAAGATGCCGGAGAGAAGAAATTCGATCCGACCCCAAGAAAATTACAAAGACTTCGCGATCAAGGCAATGTCCCAAAGAGCCGTGAGATAGCGCAGGTCGCTACTTTTGTGGTGGCTTTTATTTATTTGTTGGTGGCAAGTAATTTTATTTGGGAAAAAATAAACAGCATGTTTATCCAGCTCTGGGGTGCCATTCCACTTAAAACCCTAGATAAAATTGGTCCGGGCTTCATTATTAAATACTCGGCTGAGCCACTTGCGATGATATTGATTCCTTTGTTTGTGTTGGTAGCTGCCACCGCTATTCTTATGGATGTAGGGCAAGTGGGTTTTGTTTTTTCAACTCAGCGGTTTTTTCAGTTTAATAATTTTAATCCAACCAATTATTTTAAAAATACTTTTAGCGTAAGAGGTTTGGTTGAGCTTTTGAAGCAGCTAGTCAAGGTTGTTATTTTGGGCTATGTTGCCTATGTTGCCATCCAAAAATTTTGGCCCATGATTATTGGACTTTTGAATGCTGAGAGTTTACCGATTGTAATGGAGATTTTCAAAAAAATTCTTACAGAATTTACTACTAATGCTGCAATTGCTCTTTTTGTGGTGGGTATTGCGGATTTATTTTTTCAGCGCTTTAAATTTACCCAAGATAACCGCATGACCCTCAAGGAATTAATGGACGAAATGAAAGAATCCGAAGGAGACCCTTTTGTAAAAGCCCAGCGCAGAGCATTGGCCCGAAGACTAAACCAAAGACGGCAAGTAATGAGTGTTCCGCAAGCTGATTTCATCACTACTAATCCTTTTAAAATAGCTGTTGCGGTTAAATATACATCGGGTCAAATGTCCTCTCCAAAGGTTATAGCCAAAGGAACAGATGCCTTTGCTTGGTTACTTATTTCTACAGCCAAAAAGCACAATGTGCCCGTCATCGAGAATGTACCGCTTGCGAGGGCACTTTACAAGCTGGTTAAGGTAGACCAGGAAATTCCGCCCGAGCTTTATAGAGCGGTTGCAGAGGTTCTCTTATTTGCTTACCAAATTCGTGGAAAAGCCAAGTTTAGGTAGAGTTTTTACCAAAATAGTATGAAGATTTAAGACCCTGAGACGAGCTCAGGATGATGTTAATGAAAAGATGAAATAAGGTTTTTATGTACTTTGTCCATAAGATTTTTAATATAAAGTAAATCTTAGTCCTCTTTCAGGAAGTGTTTAAGATACTTTAACCTAAAGGATTTATGATTATTGGAGCTTTAAGTTAAATTTGAGCTGGCGATCTAAAATGACTTTTGGCCTTAATTTTATTAGGAATTTCATTTAGGACTAACTTTAAGTTACCTCTTCCTAATAAAATTAATTAGCTTAAAATTTAAAAGCTTTTAACTTACTTTTAAGTTAACTCAGGAAGATTAATTTTGGTCAAGGAACCCGAAGAAGAAAAAGAATCAGCGTTTCCAAGCATTACTCCCGGCTCAGCGCAGGATAGAGAGGCTTTGATTACTTTTATTCCTTTAGCCGAAATGGTTGCCCGAAAAGAGATGAAAAAGCTCCCGCCCTATGTGGCCGATTTTAAGGAGCTTACAAATATTGGGCTCATAAAAATTAACTTTTTAATTAAAGAAGCCGCCGAGAAGAAGCAAACCTACAATCCCAGTTATATTGCACAAGCTATTGTTTGGGAGATTCGTAACAAAAATAGGCAAGAAGCTCACCAGCGAGGAGAATTTCGTTCTACCGCTTCTCATAAGCAATTCCAGGACGATGGCTTTACTTTGGCTGAAATCCGGGAAGCAGTCATTGAAACAGTAGTTTCATACGAAGAAAGCTCTTTTGAAATTGCCGATGAAAACAGCATTGACCCTTTAGAAGCCGTTGAATTGGCTGAAATGAAAAAGGCAATAAAGGAAGCTATTGCGCTTTTGCCCGACAATTACCGCCAAGTGATAGAGCTAAGATTTTACAAAGGTATGAAAGGCATTGATATTGCAGAGCGCCTAGGCGTAAGTTCAACCCGCGTAACCAGAATCATCCAAGATGCAGTTACTTTAATAAAAGAACGATTGTCGGAGAAGCGGCTCTTGTAATGACAATGCAAGAAACCTAGCCCCTCTCCTCTCCGTTCAAGGATAGGGAGCAACATAAGTTGCGGAAGGGGTGAGGTAAAATAAATGTTGATTTAAAAAATAAAATTAATATTTACACACAAAATTTATTAAAAAATAAATGCAAAGCCTAAATCAAAACTCACAAATCGAATTAAGTATAATAATTCCCTTTAAAAACGAAGAGGAATCACTTCCGATTCTATCCGAAGAAATCCTTGATGCAATGAGTGATTTTAATAAACCATGGGAATGCCTTTGGATTAATGATGGTTCTGATGATTCTTCTCAGCGAGTGATGAAGCACTTAATAGAAAAAAACCCAAATTATCGTTTAATTAATCTCGCTAAAAACTTTGGTCAGTCGGCGGCTCTTGCTATTGGCTTTAAGTATGCTCAAGGCAAATATCTTTCTATGCTAGATGCTGATTTACAGAATGATCCCAAAGATTTACCCAAATTATATTCAAGCATAATTTCTGAAGGCGTTGATTTGGTGAATGGAGTCAGGATTAAAAGACAGGATGACTTGGTAAGAAAGATTTCTTCTAAACTCGCCAATTCCTTTAGAAACGCTCTTACAGGTAGCTCAGTCACTGATGTTGGTTGTTCAATTAGAGTGTTTAGAAGAGAATGTGTTCAGTCTATTCCAGTTTTTAAGGGTATGCACAGATTCTTGCCAACCCTCATTCAATTACAGGGTTATACAATTACAGAAACACCGGTTAATCATAGGCCACGTCAATTAGGAGTGGCTAAATATGGAATTAATAATCGTCTTTGGGTGGGAATCATCGATACACTTGTTATGATTTGGATGCAAAATAGACTGGTCTTTCCTAAAGTAAAAGAAATCATTCAGAAAGAAATTTCTTACAAAAGACCTCCTTATAAAGAACCCTACAGAGAAAAAGTGCATTAAGTTTATGGATAAGTTTTGGCTTGCTATTGGATTTATCGGTCAGATTGTTTTTGGCTCTAGGTTTTTTATTCAGTGGCTTTGCAGCGAAAAAGAGGGTAGAAGCTACATCCCAAAGGTTTTTTGGTACTTAAGTATTATTGGTTCTGTCTTTTTGTTGAGTTATGCAATTCATAAAAAGGATCCTGTATTTATTATGGGTCAAGTGACTGGTTCAGTGATTTACATACGTAATTTATTTTTGATAGAGTCAGGCAAAAACAAACAAGACGATTCCAAGCAAGTTAAAGTTTGATTTTTTGATGCCTTACTCTTCTTTATGTTTTAATTAAACCAATAAAGGAGATTGAACTTGAAGCTTAGTATTATTGGTGCTGGATATGTAGGTTTGGTGGCTTCTGCTTGTTTTACAGAAGCCGGGAACGAAGTTCTCTGTGTTGAGAAAGACCAATCCAAAATTGATTCCATTAATGCCGGTAATATACCAATTTATGAGCCAGGATTGGAAGAGCTGGTTGCAAAAGGCATAAAGTCAAAAAAGCTTAGGTTTAGTAATAATTTAGAAGAAGCCGTAAAATTTAGCGATGTAATTTTCCTTTGTTTGGGCACTCCTCAAGAGGCTTCAGGCAAGGCTGATCTTTCTCAGGTTGAAGAAGTTTCGAGTAAAATTGCTGAGCTCATTGATGGTTACAAATTAATTGTTGAGAAGTCAACAGTGCCCGTCGGAACCCATCAGTTGATTAAAAAAAACATAGAGCGTTATTCCAAAGGAAGTGTCTCTTACGATGTGGCTTCCAATCCTGAGTTTTTGAGAGAGGGATTTGCTGTCCAAGATTTTATGAATCCAGTAAGGATCGTAGTTGGTGTAGAGTCTGAGAGAGCCAAACAGTTGTTCCAAGAGCTTTACAAACCTTTTACTGACAAAGGCAATCTTTTATTGGTTACTGATCCAACCACCTCAGAACTTATAAAGTATGCTTGCAATGCCTTTTTGGCCACTAAGATTTCTTTCATTAATCTTATTGCCGAGCTCTGCGACAAGGTTGGTGCTAACGTTGAACAAGTGGCTGAAGCCATGGGTTATGACAGTCGTATCGGAAAAGAATTTCTTAAAGCGGGGATTGGCTACGGTGGAAGCTGTTTACCGAAAGATGTTAATGCATTCATTAAGACCTATGAATCGCACGACTTGGACAATAATTTTTTAAAGGAAGTATACAAAACCAACGATCGTAGCCGAAAAAGATTTGTAGAAAAAATCGAAGAAGTGCTCTGGATAAACAAAAACAAAAAAGTTGCCATTTGGGGTCTTGCTTTTAAGCCAAACACAGATGACATTCGCGAAGCTCCCTCGATTGATATTGTAAAAAAACTCCTTGATTGCGGAGCTCACTTAAGTCTCTATGACCCCAAAGCCATGTGTAGCTTTAAAAGACTTTTTCCCGAAAAAGAAAATCTAAAATACAACGAGGATGTTTATGCAGCGGCAGCTGAAGCAGATGCTTTGGTGATTGTGACCGATTGGCAAGAATTTAAAGAGGTTGATTTAGAAAAACTAAAATCTGTAATGAAGCTTCCAATCATCTTGGATGCACGTAATTTGTTTGAGCCTGCCAAAATTAAAGCTTTGGGCTTTGAATACTACTCACTTGGAAGGCCATAATTTATGAAAACTGTCTTAGTAACCGGCGGAGCTGGATTCATCGGCAGCCATTTAATTGAGCGAATAATTAATGATTGTAAAGTTATTTGTTTGGATAACTTTGACAGCTTCTACGAGCGCAAAGTCAAAGAGCAAAATATTTTAGCTTTAAAATCTCACTCTAACTTTAAGCTTAGCGAAGCTGATATCAGAGAATTCCTATCTTTAAAAAAAGTATTTGACGAAAACAAAATTGATTGTATTGTGCATTTGGCTGCCAAAGCCGGTGTTCGACCCTCTTTACTCGACCCTGAGGGTTACGTAAAAACCAACATTAACGGAACTCTCAATCTTCTTGAATTGGCCAAAGAGCATAAAATTTCCAAGTTCATCTTTGGCTCTTCAAGCTCTGTTTATGGCTCTGCACCAGAACTTGTGCCTTTTCGGGAGGATATTCCGACGGCAAAGCCTGTCTCGCCCTATGCGGCGACTAAAAGCGCCGGTGAACAAATTTGTCATGTTTATCATCATTTGTATGGTATGCAAATTATTTGTTTGCGTTTTTTTACCGTTTATGGTCCGCGTCAGCGCCCAGACTTGGCAATTCACAAATTCGCCAAATTAATTTCTCAAGATAAGCCAATAACAATGTTTGGCGACGGAAATACTTCTCGTGATTACACCTATGTAGATGACATCATTGATGGATTAACGGCAGCCATCAATTTAGAGAATACAGGTTTTGAAATTTTAAATTTAGGAGTCTCCAGGACAGTAAAGCTAAATTATTTAATTGAGGTTCTGGAAAAAGCTTTGTTCAAAAAAGCCATCATTCAAAAAGAAGGTTATCAGCCTGGTGATGTGCAAATTACTTATGCCAATGTTGAAAAAGCGAAAAGCCTTTTGGGCTTTGAGCCAAAAGTTGCTATTGAAGAGGGAATCCAAAGATTTGTAGAGTGGTTCAGGAAGTAATCCCCCGCACCCACTACTCAAAGCTAAAGAATCAACAGGGTTGCGCCCCCTTTAATAAAGGG
>JANRMG010000273.1:0-4679 GCA_033761855.1 Candidatus Caenarcanales bacterium | reverse complement strand
CATCGGATCTAATAGGATCTTCAAAAATGCTTTGATATATTTTGTGATGTTTGTTAGACACATAATTATGATACCACTTACTGGTATCAAGTTTGCAAGGAAATCCCTTTAGTAATTCCTTAATAAAACACTAGTATATTAGGCTATACACTAATTTAAAAGAAAGTTATGAATTTAAAAAATCAACTCTTAAATTATTTTAATCCAAAATCTTTCAGTTTATTAGCAAATATATTTGCTAGTTATCTTGCCCAAATTCCTTTTGTTGGTCCTGTAATTCAGGGGTTTTTGAGTTCCGTGCGAGATAATCAGATTGACACTGGTAATTTAATGCGTGATGAAAGGTTAAATAATATAGAAAGTCATTTTGAACTTAATTCTAATGATGAAAAAGTGTTACAAGAGCTATGGGAACGGCGTAATGAAATATCAACAGAACGCTTCAGATCTGCCATTGAAAGCGCTACCGAATTAGCCTTTCCAGAACTTTTGCAAATTACAGCCAAACTCGTGCAATTGGAACTTATAGAAATTGAAGAAAGTTCGTTTGGGGAAAGCTTTGATATTCTTGAATTGACCTCTAATGGTAGAGATCTGTTTATTAATAGAGATATCTAGAAGTAATTTTATCAATTCTGATAAATCCGCTCATAGGGAGAACTAAAATCGGGTTTTAAACCAAGATCTCTCCAGATGATTGACATTGCTCTTCCAATCACACGCTCACGTGGTAGAAAACCCCAGCAGTGTCCATCTTTGCTGTTGTTGCGGTTGTCTCCGAGCATTAAAAAATGGTTGGCAGGAACCACCAAGGGTTTACTACTATCTTTAAAACTAATATCAATCGGTGTTCCGCAGGCAATCGACATATTATAAAGTTCAGCTTCTGTCTTCATGCTATAAATCGGTTTTTCAAGTGTGAAGCTTTCATTTAACTTATTATCGTTTATGTAAACGCCATCTCCAGCTCTTATTTCAACTTTGTCTCCGGGCAGTCCGATTGTCCTTTTTATATAAGCGTCTTCGGCCTTCGGCAAAAAAGGAAACAAAGTAATTGGCCCAATTTGAATATCTGATGAGAGTCCCGTAAGACGCACGAAGGTATTGGGAAAATCTCTTTTTAAGTCTATTCCACGATTAGCAGCAGGTGGTGGATAAAAAACCAAAACATCCCCTCTTTGTATATCTTTGGCCATACCCATGGAGTGAAGGTTAAGCGAAACTTTTTCAATAATCAGCTGATCCTGAATTTGAAGGTTGGGGAGCATGGATTCACTAGGAATGTATCTCCTCTCAAAAAGTCCCTGACGAATTACTACCAAGAGAATGATGAGAGTAAGGCAGAACTCAAGTATTTCGATTGGAATTCTTATAGATGGTGACAGAGAGGCCTTGTAGAGGTTCCATTTATAAAAAATGCCGCCTTTAATTTCCTTTTCTTCTTCTAATTGTTCGTTCTCGGTCTTACTCGGTTCCATCGTATTTGGCATTAACTTTAAAAATATAGAATTGGGATTTTTAGATGATTGAAAAATTTTACGTGATATTTAAGATATTAACCATCTCTAAAAGAGACGTCTGCAAAATCTTTTTGTAAAGTTTCTTTGAGCTTTTTAATTTCCTGATTAACTTTTTCGCCCAATACAGTTCCGCTCGTGTTTTGAAAGATGAGTCGGTAAGAGAGAGAGCTGGCATCCTTATCTTTTGGCTTGTAAAGGGTGATTAAGTCGATTTCTTGTAAGTCATTTAGTTTTAGTTTCTTAATTGAATCCACTATTTGTTTATGAGTTGTTTGAGAATTGTTTAGCAAATCAATTGTGAATTCACGGATTAGAAGAGGTTGATCGTTAATTGCTTTGAACTTTTGTTTTGCTTCCTTAAGTAAAGGCTCCGCTAAAAGCTCCGCCACAAAGGTCTGTGCTGGCAAGTCATAATGCTTTGTTACCACTGGGTGGAGCAAGCCAAGATATCCAAGCTTTCGCCCATTGAAAATAATTTCAGCTGAAATATTTGGATGAAGCAATTCATTTAAACTAGTTTCTTTTTCACTTAGATTTTTGAACTCAAGCCTTCCAAGACCATTGGTGATGTTTTCGATGATTCCCTTTAGCTCGTAAAAGTCGGATGAGGATAAAAGTCTGCCTTGCCAATCTTGCTGCTTGCTTCTTGAGCTGCAGATCATGCCCAAAACCAATTCCTCGATTGCTCCTGTTTGTTTGGGGTCTGTTTTGTCTAGAGCTTTGAATCCATAAATCTTGCCAATTTCAAATAGCTTCACCGAAGAAGCTTGTCTTTTTAAATTGGTTTCTGTAGCTTTAATTAAGGCACCAACCAGAGAAGTCCTTAACTGTGAATGCTCACTGGAAAGAGGATTTAGCATGTTTACCGAAGAAGTGTCTTTTAAAAAGTAATTTGTTTTTTCGGTTGAAGCTGATGTAAGGCTTGAAGAGATATTCTCCAAATAGCCTTGCTCCGCAAGCTTTATTTTTAATTTATTTAAACTATCATCTTTTGCCAAAAGGCGAGACACACCCGGCAGAGGTTTGGAATCAATCTTATTCAAACCCGAAAAGCGAGCAAGTTCCTCAATTAAGTCAATTGGGCGCTCTATATCGCTCATCCGATGAGAAGGAACCTCAACAATAATTGTTTCTTGCTCTTTGTTTTTTTCTGTTAATTTCGTTATGAACCCAAGGTTTTGAAAGATCTCTTCAGCATTTTGAGCTGTTAATTTGTGGCCTATGACCTTATAAAAATCACCAAGATTTAGTTCAATTTTTCTGCTTTTGTCCGATAGCATTGCTTGGTCTGTTGCAAAAGCGTAAGAAGTCACTTGTCCTTTTGCATTTTCTCCTTGTGCATTTTCTAAAATTAGCTCCAAAGCTCTTATCAAAGCAACTTCTACTAAATTCGGGTCAGTTCCTCTTTCAAAGCGGCGGCTAGATTCACTGGTTGTACCAACACTTCGGCTGGTGGCTCTAACGCTTGATGATTTAAAACAAGCAGCTTCGAGAATAATTGAAGTTGTGGATGGTTTGACTGAACTTTCTTCTCCACCCATTACACCTGCAATCCCAAGAGCTTTATTGCCATTTATTATTAAAAGATGCTTTTCGTTCAGGGCATAATCTTTGTCATCAAGACCTTTAAAAGACCCTTTGTATTCTTTAGAAACACTTATTGGTTGCTGAAGGTCCAATTTAGACGCGTCGTAAGCATGCATAGCTTGGCCCAATTCAAGCATTACATAATTAGTTACATCAACCACATTGTTAATCGAAGAAATGCCCGCTTGCTTTAGCCTCTCTGAGAGCCATGTTGGGCTATCTTGGATTTTAAGATTATCAATTTTTAAAAAACCAATTTTAGAACAATCACCACTTGCTTGAATGGAAGCAGTAAAAGATGGCTTCAATGATTTAGAGAGCTCTGCAAACTTATCGGCTAAAGCGGAATAATTCTTTTTTACCGGTCTGTTTAAGATGGCAGCAACTTCTCGGGCTATTCCTAGCAAACAAAGTGCATCACCTCGGTTAGAGCGGGACTCAACATCAAGTACTGCCTTAGGTTGTAAGTTGAGTAATTCAATTACATTACTCCCTATATCAGTCTTTTCATCTAAAATAAGTATCCCTTCGTTTTCAGATTCAATTCCTAATTCGCTGGCTGAGCAAAGCATTCCGCAGGACTCAACGTCTCTTATCTTTCCAATTTTAATCGGAAGCTCTTCATTGGTTTTTCTGTTTAAAACTATGGCTCCGGGTAAAGCCACTGGGACTTTTTGCCCAACTTTAATGTTGGTGGCACCACAAACAATTTGTAAAGGCTCTTTTCCATCTTCGGTGCGTGTTTTGGTTACTTGTAGTTTGTCGGCGTTGGGATGCTTTTGTATTTCCTCTATGATGCCTACCATTAATGGTCCAGTAAGCTTTACGCCGGTGTAATGTACCGTTTCAACCTCAAAAGCTTTAAGGCTTATTTCTTCGGCTAAAGCCTCAGGGGTAATATTTTTTAAATCAATAAATTCAGAGAGCCATTCAATAGGAACTTTCATAATTAGTTTATAAAATTTTTGAACTTTATTTTCTAATTAGTATTTTAAAGCAAGCATGCCCTCAGAAACTCAAATCAAATTATTTCTTTAATTCTTCATTAATGGCTTTTACAATATCCTGAGAAGATGGACTAACCCAAGGTGCGAATTTTTTTACAACTTGGCCTTTTTTATTAACAAGATATTTTTGGAAATTCCACTGTACATCTCCTTTGCCAGAGGTTAAATTTTCATAAAGTTGAGAGCGGTTCTTCCCTTTTACGTGAGTTTTAGAGAAAAGTGGAAAAGTGGTTTTATAATCGACTCGACATATATTTTTAATTTGTTCTTCGTTAGCGGGTTCTTGGTTGGCAAAGTCATTGGATGGAAAAGCTAAAATCTCTAATCCCTGTCCTTTAAACTGTTCATATATTTTTTCCAAATCATAAAACTGTTTTGTAAAACCACATTTGGAGGCTGTATTCACAATTAATAAAACTTTACCTTGGTACTTGCAGAGATTTACCTCATTTCCATCAATATCTTTGACTAGAGTATTCAGCAAGCTTGAGCAGGTGTTTTGAGGATTAGGATTTGTTGGTGGATTTTCCAAGACGGTTTCAGAAGCGAGGAGGGGTAAGAGACT
>JANRMG010000272.1:0-1988 GCA_033761855.1 Candidatus Caenarcanales bacterium | reverse complement strand
TAGGATATATGTACTTTTGAGTCTTCCTGTCCCAATCACCAAGCCAAACTATTGAAATTAAATATCCCTTTATTTGTGGCTGATAGCCAATCAGGTAATATTTAGTCAAAAAACATTCACAACCACAGTCCTCTTCATCTTTTAAAACAATCTTTTTGCCAGAAGCTAAGCGCAATTCCAATTCGTCTCTTGTTTTTCTCTTGGCTAAATGGGGAATTCGGGCCAACCAATATTTTTCACACTTTGTGGAGAATCTTTCAAAATCTGGGTTGCAATCTTTATTTGGATCGAAGGCAAAGGCTTGAAAAGAGATTTGCGTAGAGAAAAAAAATAGAAGTAGGAGTAGGTTTTTCATTCAAATTTATTTTTCTTTAGTTAAATCCCTTCCAAAGTGTTTTTTGATGAGTTTATTCATATAATCTTTAGCACCCTCTCTCAAATCTCCGTTTCCGTCTTCTCCACTTGGGTCGAGTATATAACCGTCGTATAAAGCATCTTTAGGCCATTGCCCAACTACCATTCTTGTCGCCTCGGGACACTTGCAATAATTATAGTCATATTCATTAGGCTTCGTTTCAAGGCACTTCTCAATGTAGTGAAGCCCTTTTGTTGCTGCTCCAGAATCAGCTTTAGACAAATAATAAATATGATCCCACTGCTTCAATTCAACGGCTTTTCGACAATATTCTTTGTAATCTTCTTGAATTAAGTCTTTTCCAGTTTTGTCTCTGAGTCCAGTTTGGTACCAATTGGTTAACTTGTCGAATGCAAGTAAATCTTCTGGATCTTTAGCTATTGCTTCTTTTAGCTTGAGATAATGCTCTAGAGAGGGCTGATATTTTCCTTCTCTAAAATCTTTGCTTAAAACATCTACTGTTTTACGAATCAAAGGCTGTGATGAATCTGGGATTTTTTTCTCAATTAGTTTCCAGTACTCATCGGAAGTTTGATAGTTTAACTTTCCGGTTATTTCCATCTCGCAATTATTATAATAAAACCATGCCTCTCTTTCTCTTTCCCTCTCCCTATCTTTAGAAACTGGCTGCTTTGAGAGCTCAGCGACATTGTTTACTATCCACTTACACATATCTCCAGATTTCCTTTTAGAATCTTCTGGGGTACTTTTTGGGCCGTAATTAATAGCATATTGCTTTACTCTCTCATCAAATCCTTTTGCTCTTTCTTTAATAAACGCTTTTTCTTCTTCATTTAATGCAGTTTTGAGTACAAGGTTTTGAAGAGGTAAATCTGATTTTTCTATAACTTTTTTTTCTTGCGCTTCTTTTTTTTCAATTACCGTTTCTAGTTTTGCATGACTGCACGAGCTGAGTAACATACATAACATTAATATTGTTGTTAGATATTTTTTCATCTTATTTCTCCTTATTTTGTTTGGTATTTGCTTAAATCTACTGACCTTGGGTCAATTGGAACATACCTAGGTCTCATTTCAAAACCTTGATCAGTCTTCACAAGAACAGGTCTGTTCTCCAAAACCTCATAGTGGAGATGTGGGGCGTAAGCATCATTTTTCCATTTACCATCCCTTAAGCCCCAGCCTCCAACTTTCCCTAAGTCATCTCCAACACTTGTCCGACCGTCATGACCAACATCAACAAAGCTGCCGGGTGGCATGTGTAAATATCTAACTCGATATTTTCCATCATCGGTTGTAATTGTTACTGTTCCACTGCCTGCTTCTTGCTTTACTGTTCCATTAATAGTACTTACCGTTTGTGTTCCTCCAGGTGCGGCGAAGTCCATTCCATCATGGGATCGGTAAAATCCTTCATTCTCAAAAAACCTGCTTCCTTCACTTGCTCCTAAACTCAAGTTTGGATCTTTCTCAAGACTGATTGGGCTAAGCATTCCAGCATACCAAGACAATCCCGTTTCTTTATCTGTTAAGTATTTGCTGAATTCCGTCATATTTATCTTGTCTTTTACCTCCCTTTCCAAACGACCAAGAACCTTGGGATCTGGTCCTA
>JANRMG010000271.1:0-1771 GCA_033761855.1 Candidatus Caenarcanales bacterium | reverse complement strand
GTGGTTCAGGAAGTAATCCCCCGCACCCACTACTCAAAGCTAAAGAATCAACAGGGTTGCGCCCCCTTTAATAAAGGGGGCCGAGAAACCATCCACTAATAACGTCATCCTGAGCTTGTCTCAGGATCTAATCTCCCTTTTGTTCGAGAGGGATTACTCCCCCATAATTACTCTTTCAAAGCAGCTTCACGAGAACTTGTAAATTCGTAAATTTCAAAAGGATGAGCCGACTCTTGCTTACCGCCGTTACAAAGCTTACGCAAAACATCGTAATTGTAATTTTGGGTTGTATAAAGAGATTCCTCAGTCACATCTCTGATTAAATCATCAAAGACATAGACTTTTTGGTCACCATTTGCAGTAATCTTTTGTTCCAAAGTTGCAATGCGTTGATTTAAAGCTTCTAGAATTTCTGGAGAAGAAGTATTTTTGTCTTTGCGGACTTGCTCTTTTAATTCCTTTAGCAGTTCTTGAGCCGACAGAAGGCGGCCTTCGGATAAATGTTTGTCCATAATCATTTGAGCTTCTTTGAAAGTTTTATTGTCTTCATTCTTTAGAGAAGCTTTGACAATTTTTAAAGAAGCCTCATCGTGGGCACAGATTGGCGCTTGGTAAATCTTTTTAGGAAATGGTAGATTTTGCGCAACTGAGATTAAAGGCACTGAAGTCGCTAATAAAAGTCCCAGTGATAAAAATTTGTCTTTCATTTTTCGCTTCCTCTTTAAGGTGGTTTTTAATTATAAATTTCTTGTAATTCAATTTGCATATTTTCAGTATAAATCTCTATCCTTGTAAATGTTGAATTAATCAACAAATTGAAACAATTTTTGGTAAGTTTATACTTTTGGTTAACATACAAATAATTGTTAAAAAAATACACTTTGTTAGAGAATAATCAAAAAGATTGTTTATTCAAATTTTAAGGAGCGAACAATGATAAGCAAAAAGAAATTTACAACTTTAACAATTTTAAGTATCCTTGCATTAGGTATGCCTGCTTTTGCAGATGCTATCGACGAACAGGCAAAAGTTGATGCCGCAAATATTATTAAAACTAACGATACAAATGCCGATGGAAAGCTTTCAGTCGAAGAGGTTGATTTTGTATTTAAAAAGACTCGTTTCCCTAAAGTTGATAAAAATGCAGATGGTTTGTTAGACCAAGATGAATTAACTCAATCTTATGCTAATGCTGCCAGAGCCCGAGCGCAGCGAGGAGAAAATGGTCAGCAACAATCTAAATCAGCCTTTAAAAAATTTATTGATGAAACCAAAGAATCTATTGGCTTAACCGATAAATCTCCAAACTCAGCAACAACAGAAGGTTCTGCTTCTTCAGCTGATGGTTCACCTCCTGGCGCAACGTCTGAAACTAAGCCCGTAACATTAACCACTCCTGTTCCTGCTTCAAATATCACTACTTCAACTCACGTTGTTAAACAAGGTGAATCAATTTATAGTATTTCTAAAAAATACAACGTTAATCAGCAGGAATTAATGGTGATTAACGGAATTCAAGATGAATCTAAGATTTCAATTGGAAAAGAATTAATAATTCCCACTTCTCAAGCCTCTAAATAAGCCTTATTAAAATTTTTTAGTTAGTTTAAAGGGAATTTTGCTAAAACCTCTCTTAAATTAAATTGTTTAAAAAATAAAATAGCAAGAGAGGTTTTTCAGTTTCGCAACCATTAATTCAGGAATTTGCTATAAATTGAAATCAAATTGTAATTAAAAAATTTTTCTGTAAATCTCTCATGAGCGAAGCAAA
>JANRMG010000270.1:0-9601 GCA_033761855.1 Candidatus Caenarcanales bacterium | reverse complement strand
TTAGAAAATAAAAAAAACAAAATATCAAATATTTTTTTTGAGGTTTTAAAATATTTATTTGAATGCTTTAAAGTACTGGTAGAAGGTCTATGGGAGTTGTTTTTGAAAATTTCCCAAAAGTCTGGCATATCCAAATAAAGTTTTTATACTTTCATGTATTCAACTAAAGATTTTTATTTTAAGATTTAGGCTACAGGAGCAAAATTGTGACTTTACAAACTGAATCGCCCAATACTAAGCAAAATAATTCTGGTATTTTTAAAATTATTATTTTTTCTTTTTTGGCTCTGGGACTTGGCCTTGGACTGGGGTTTTTAATCGGCAAATCCACAGGACTTTTTACTGAAAACAACACAAGCGGTTTTCAATTATCCAAAGACCCAAGAGGCAGCATCTTTTCGACTGCAAGCTATTCTTCTGCAGTTAAGAAAGCAAATGGCGCAGTTGTAAACGTTTTCTCTGAGAGGCAAGTTAGGGGCATTAGCCCAATGGAGCTTTTTTGGGGAGGAGTTTTGAATGAAGGAGAAGAATTACTCATTCCTCAGATGAACCGTAAACAAAAGAGTCTTGGCTCCGGCGTCCTAATCAGCGCTGATGGCTACGTTTTAACCAATAGCCATGTTATAACGGGAGCTGACAAAATCAGCATTGCTCTTTCAAACTCTAGCAACGAAAAAGAATATGAAGCCAAGCTTGTAGCCATGGATTCCAAAACGGATTTAGCACTTCTTAAAATCGAAGCTTATAATCTGCCTTATGTTCCCTTTGCAGACTCTGATGCTGTTGAGATTGGCGATGTAGTCCTGGCAATTGGTAATCCCTTCGGGATTGGACAAACAGTCACAATGGGAATAGTGAGCGCAACAAAAAGAGAAAATTTAGGTTTGGTAGATTACGAAGATTTTATCCAAACAGATGCAGCCATCAATCCGGGGAACTCGGGCGGCGCACTGATTGATTCTAAGGGCAACTTAATCGGGATTAACACAGCCATTTTTTCTAAATCCGGCGGTTATCAGGGAATTGGTTTTGCAGTTCCTTCCAAGCTAGCAAAAAAAATCGCGGATCAACTTCGCACAAATGGAAAAGTTAACCGCACCCATTTAGGTGTCTCAGTCGTTAATCTAAATGAGCAAATAAATCCTTTAACCTCTTATCTTTTAGAAAAAGGTTATGAAGGTGCGCTTGTAATAAAAACCCAAAAGGATGGTCCCGCCGACAGAGCAGGAATCAACCCAGGCATTTTAATAACAGCTGTAAACGATAAAAAAATAAAAAGCTCAGAGCAACTTTTCAAAATCGTTTCGGAATCACCATCCGATGGAACACTGGAAATCGACGCCTTTGCGGTTAATTTATCTTCCGGGAAAGTTTCAGAGGAGCATTTCTCGGTTAAGCCTTTCGGTGGGTGATTGGATTATTTTTTTGCAAATCAGCGGTAAAGAGCTCTAGAGAATTTATAATTCGCGGATCGCTATAAGAAACAGGAATAAAAAATCTCGAACCTGCTTTTTTTAAAGTTATACAAGAGCATATTTCTTTTATTTTTCCAGACGGAAGGGGAAAGCTTACTTTAGTTTGTTCCAAGGCTCCATAAATAGTTTCAAACAGAATGTAAAAATTTGAAATCACATTTCCTGAGACCCTTAAAGTTTGAGGATATTTGTTATTTCCCTTCGATTTCTTAAACTTATAATAAAAGTCTCCACCTTGATTAATTAGCTGGATGCTATTTGCTAATTTTGAATGATCATCTTCAACTGTTAACTCTACATTTCCATCCCGTAAACAATAAATAATCACAGAGTGAGTATGAGTCACGACTTGTTTGGGACTATTTGAAGTCGATAAATCCAGGTTAAATTTTACTGGCATAGAGATTTTTACACTGTCTCCAGGCTCTAAGTCGAAAATTCCAATTAAATTATCAAGAAAAGAGTATATTCTTTTTCTTGCGTACTCTGGTGCACCCATTAAATACTGAGTATTTCGACTAAAACCCTGTCTCGAACTCTTTAATTTAAGAGATCTCTTCTGAATAGTTTGAGTATGATTGAATAAAATTTCTCTTAACAAAACGAAAGACCTTGTTAATACTGGTTAATTTATAATAGGGAATTATTTTTTAAAATTAAGAAAACTATATTTTTTCTAAATCTTTACATTAAAGGAAAGTCATCTAACTCCTGATAAAATCACTCTAAAGAACAAAATTAAACCGCTTATGAAACTTACTATGAAACTTGCGAAAATTTCTCGACTTTTATTTTTCTGCCAAATTTTATTTTTATCAACTCTGCTCACAGGCTGTGACGAAACACTAAACAAAATTACCGGTAGCAACGAATCCTCGGTATCCGGCACTGTAAGCAAAGAAGATAAACAAAAGCTTGAGGAGGAAGAAAAAAAAGCAACTAGTAAACAAATCTCGCCCGACCGAAGGCTTAAAGTAATGTGGTATTTCACCGAAGAAGGTTCTCCAGAATACCGAATCACTGTTGCAGACATGGAACAAACCAAAGTTATTTTTTCCCAGGAATTTAAGTTCGAAGATTTTGACACTGCAAAAGATGTTAACCGCGAAGCGGTAATGATTGAAAAAGTACTGAATGAGCTTGTATTGGTGCGCGAAAGAGGCAAGGACAAAAACAAATATTATTTAATCCAGCCAGATACTGGAATCACCAAAGAACTAAAGTGTGAAGGCTTTAAAGACAATAAATATGAAATCAACTCTTTTTCCTCCGAAGGCTATAAGTGCTTAGGAGCGAAAGAAGACAGTGGAGAAAACTTTACATCAGAGCTCATCCCTCTTCCTGAGCTACCAAAAGTAGAAAAAAGAGAAGGCCATGCCAATGCACAAACCAGAGAATTCCAAAACTTAAAGGTTGAGCTCTTTCCTTTTAAT
The DNA here is from genome assembly GCA_033761855.1 of Candidatus Caenarcanales bacterium. Classification (GTDB taxonomy): domain Bacteria; phylum Cyanobacteriota; class Vampirovibrionia; order Caenarcaniphilales; family Caenarcanaceae; genus JANRMG01. Next base: position 6,693 of record JANRMG010000270.1, on the reverse strand, counting down.
CAAGGCACCTACAGCACTGAATACGGTGAGAGGGCCACTTTAGTTGTTTACCAGGATGGAAAAGAAAAATTCAAAAAGAATTACAGCGGCAAATGCACAGGCTGCCAATGGGTGAATCAAGAAAACTGGAAAGAGTCCTTCAGGATTGAACAAGTGCTTGACGATAAAGTTTTAATGACCCAAATGCTGCTTGAATTGGACGACCAAGGCAAAGCCAAATCCAGCGAGCCAATTTACAATTCTATTCTTTACATTCCAAGCAAAAACAAAACTATTAACCTAGAATGCGATGAAAAGGACGAAGAAGTAGCTTTTGTTAATAAAATTAACGATGACACTTACCAGTGTAAGTTTGTAAATTTAGCCAAAGAACCGCTTCAGAAAAAACTTCCCAAGGTTTAATTTCAAATCTTTACAAAATTGTAGGGGCTCAGCATGCTGAGCTCTTCAACCCATAAAATTCTTTAGAATCCATCCCCTACGCCATCTAACGGTTCAAAAAAGAAACTTTATCAAGGCTTTTGCGGAGTATCTTCTTTACTTTTTATTAGGTACTTTAGAAGTTACTGCCGTTGAGGTTATTCCTTTTCCATTTTCGTCAGTTGTTTTCACACTAGGAGGATTTGTCGTCCAGATCCATCCAAATATTATAAAAATTACAATCCAATAAACTATTTCAATAGGCATTCTTGAAATTTTTATCCCTTTAATTTCAATCTCTGTATTTAAGATGTTTTCTTTATTTGTTTCATCTTTTTTTATTTTTGAAATAACACTTGATGCAACAAATAAAAGGACTAAAACAAAGAGGAATCTTGGCAACCAATAAGGCAAATCATGAAAATAACAACTAATCATATTTTTCTGAAGCGAACATTTTTCTAGGCTACAATATTCCCAAACAATATAAATTTCTCTCTAATAATGCCAAACCCGACTCCCAACTCGACTGTAATTCAAAAAAGAACTTTATCTGTATTGGTTAAAAACGAAGCTGGTGTTCTCACTCGTATAGCCGGCATGTTCAGCCGCCGAGGATATAACATAGAATCTTTAGCGGTTGGTACCTGTGAAAAACCTGGCCTTTCCCGTATGACCATTGTGGCCCTAGCTGACGAAGACGAGATTGAGCAAATCAAAAAGCAGCTCGATAAACTCATTGATGTTTTATCGGTTGAATCACTTGAGCAAATCCCTTTTGTAGACAGAGAACTGATTCTAATTCAGGTTAAAGCACTCACTAGTAACCGCTTAGAAATTTCGCAAATTGTTGAACTGTTCCGTGGCCGCGTTGTTGATGTGGCGGCTAATAGCTTAATTATAGAAGTCACAGGAGACCAAGGAAAGCTAAAGGCCATAATTGAACTGCTCCAAAAATTTGAAATATTAGCCATCTGCAGGACAGGACAAATTGCTCTTCCAAGAGGAAACAAAGACTAGGAAATAAAGATTAGGCAATAATGACTAGAATATAAAAATAAAGACTAAAAGAGAAATCACCCCAAACTAACAAATAAAGGATCTAGAGCTTGAACCGGAAATCATCCAAATTTAAATCAAAAAACCGATTTAAGGATTTTTTTCCTGTCTTCAACTTAGATGGTTTTAAGAAAAAGAAAACTCCTTCAAGCGGCTACAGCCTCAAACATTCAAAAGCACAAAAAAGCAGTTGGTTTAACAAAAAAAAATCTCCTGTCAACCATTTACAAAAGCTGGCTTTGAAGCCTAATTATTTTCATTATTTGTTTTGTATTTTCTCGGGTTTGGTTGCTGGGTGGTGCTTTCCTTCGAACGATACAGAAATTATTTCTACGATCAAAGCTGTTTTAATTTGGTTTGCTTTTGCGCCATTTTTTGTCGTTCTCTGGCAAACAAAAACCATCTTCGGGGCCTCTTTCAAAGCAGCGCTAACTGGTTTTTGTTTTAATCTGTTTATCTTTCGTTTTCTTTTCGGAATTCATCCTCTTGATTGGCTGGGCGTTCCCGACAATTTAAGCTTTGCTGGTGCCCTTTCAGGCGTGTGTATTGCGGCTGCCATTCAGGCTTTTTACTGGGCAATTTACGGAATTATTTTTAAGCTACTCCATAAATCCCTGGGAATCACTCTCTGGACAGCTTTCCAGACTTCTATAATCTGGGTGGTTCTCTTTGAAAAAATTGCAAACAGCGCTTTGCTCAAAGGACTTCCACTATCTTCGCTTTACTATACCCAGCATAATAATTTTTATCTGCTTCAATCGTCTGATTTAATGGGCGCTTCACTGATTAGTCTTTTAATTGTGTTTTTCAATGTTACTCTCGCCCACTTTTTGACAGTCATATTTAAATTGCAATTGGCTGGTCCAGAGGGGAATAACAATCCGCCAATTTCTTTAAGCGCAATCATGGGGCTTCAAGGAATTACGGTTTTGGCAATTTGTTATTTATACGGTTTCTTTTATTATTTTTCTCAACAAGATATTGCCTCCCAGTCAGGTTCGAAGCCAATCAAAGTGGCTTTACTGCAAAAAAACCTGGAAGTCTCGTCAACCCGCATTCTGAGCGAGAGTACATCCAAGAACTTAAATGGATTCATTAAACAATTTAAAGAAGTTATAAACGACAAAGTTTATCCTGATTTGATCGTCATTCCCGAGGGATCGCTGCGAAAGGACTCGCTGGAAGCTTTATTTAACTTTATTAGTTCGTCCAATCCAACAATTAGTTTAATAGGCGGAAGCTATGTCGATATCAAAGATGTTGGGAATTACAACTCGGCTATTGGCTTCAATTCAAGGCTTACAAAAGAAAATAAAGTTTGTTCTCTAACTCAAAAGAAAAATCTACAACAAAAGCAAATTTACTTTAAACAAGCTTTAGTAATTTTTGGCGAATATGTTCCCTTTGAGTCTTTCTTTAAAAAAGTTTTAGCCAAATACAGTCTGGAATACCTCGCTGAAAGCGACTTTAAAACCGGAGACGGACCCAAAGTCTTTGAGTTTAACCTAGGCAACTTTGCACCATTGATTTGCTTTGAAATTTTCTTCCCCGAACTTGCGAATCACCAAATAAAAGCAGGAGGAGACAGTCTTGTACTTCTTGGGGATACTTCCTGGTTTCATCAAAGTAAACACTCTATCGGTGGACTAATGCTCGCAGCCGCCAAAGTAAGAGCAACAGAGACCCGCAGAGATACAATTGTTATTGCCAATCAAGGACCTTTAGCTTTCATAGACCGGTTTGGAAGAGTTAATAAATTGGCAAAAGAAAACGAAGAATATTTATCCGGAGAAATTCATAAAAACCAAGAGTTGACTTTATTTACCAGAAGCCAATGGTGATAATAAAAAACGCTTAAATTGCTTCAACCATTTTGACTTTTTGTATCTTTAAATTTTTAGCATTTAAAAGAGCAAAAACTTGTACAAAGTAGGCCAAGAAAGCAGCAAGTAAACTTTGCCCAATAATCATTTTTTCTCTGGAAACGATGACTGGCGGGAATGAAGAGTAAATGAAACTAAGAATTAAAATAAAAGTGAGACCACCAATAATTCCAAAAGCTAAAGAGGTTAGTAAGGTTGGTATCAGCCAGCTTGGATTGGTTTTAAATCTGTAAATTAAGGTTTCTTTGTTTACTTTGCCTTTAGTCAAACCATTAAAAAAGCCAAAGAAAGAAGTGGCCCCAACTAAAATAAAGCCCATAGGCGCCAGGAGCGAGAATATAGAAGTAGCACCAAAAAGAGGAACAAAAACCATTCCTTTGGTAATCCACCAAGGGATTGCTGCATTCACAACCAGGTTTAATACAAAATCTCTCGGTCCCGCAACACGATAAGCAAAGTTTTTTAACGAATCCCTCTCGGAAATTGTTGGAAAAGGAACTAAGTTGTCGGTTTTACTAATGCTTTTGGTTTGGCCAACTAGAGTTAGATTTTGCATAAAAATTGTTTGTAATACTTTTAAATAATTAAGATGTACAGGAGTTAAGTTTTGGCTTTATGGATTTACCTAAAATCCTACAAGATAACCTTTCAAATGAATCAAAGCTCATTTTTCAGGTTCGGAGACATAGATAAGTTTATTCAAGACTTATTTGACACGCTTCTGATGTTTTTTGATTTAAACTTTAATAACAAAAAATACTCCAATTATTAATTAAATGAAGCATCCGATAATCGCTTTTTCATTAATAGCACTTCTCTGGTTTTTTCTTTTAACTTACGACTTACTCTTTGGAATAAAGGCTACTCCTCTGTTTGACCTAGTTCAAAACCTGGCTTTTTCGGGCTTTGGGATTGCCTTTGGAACTATGATTGGCTCAGCACAAAAAGGGAATAAAAAGCCAGACCTCATTGATAGCGAAAAATTGGCTATGCAAATTACTAAGGATGAAAAAAAACAGCTGGAGGAAAAGGTAAAAACTCTTGAATTGGCGATTGAGAGATTAACTAAATAGCTAATTTTATGAAGACACACAATTTTTTAGCTTTAGTACCTTGGAAAACAATTAGAACACTTACCCTTTTGATTACTGTAAGTGCTATTTGCGCTATTTTGCTTTGGTATCAAAGAATTTTGCCTCATACTTTTCAGGCCGGACAACCAAGCCCCTACACACTCTATTCATCAGAACAAAGAACAATTTTAGATATCAAAGCTACCGAACAAGAGGAGCTAAAGGCCAAAAGACAAGCTCTTGAAGAGTTTTTAAAGGAACCAAAATTAGTTAGAGATAAAAGCCAAAACATAGAGTCCATCAGTGAATTAAAAAGACTGACGAGCAAATTAGATCTTTATTTTAATTTTGTGGAAGAAAAAAGACCCTATTTTCTCTTATCTGATAGTTTGACTCGCTTGATGATTTTAATGCCAAGAGAACAGTTGGATTTACTCTTGAATGGAAGTGAATCGGAACAACAGTTACACGAAGGCTATAAACCGTTTTTGGCTGAGCTTACCAAAAGCAGGCATTCGCTAGGCAAAATAAAGAGTGTCACTAATAAGCTTCGTCAGGAGCTTCATAACTCTATGAGTGACCATTTACCTTTTTCCTTAAATATTTGGAATACTGGTCTTTACAAAATTTCCAAAGAAGAATGGTTTCAGGTAAAACCCTATCTGGAAGCTTCTGCAAGTAAGATTTTGACTTATGGTTACTTGGGTTATATTGATGAAATCTCTTTGAGAGAAGTTTTGAGAGAGTTTCCTAATCTGTCTTCAAGGCGACTTGCTTATTTAAAAGCCATTTTAGGAGCCAGTTTAAAACCAAATATTAAAGTTGAAGTTGAAACTCTGAGTCGAGTTGAAGACAGAGCGCTAATGGAAGTTAAACCTGTATGGATGACGGTGCCTTCTCATTCTGTGATTATAGAAAAAGGAGAAAAAATCACCCCCCAAAAACTTGCAATCATAGAGCAATTAGGACTAAACCGCAAGAAAATAGATTTTAATGTCTTTGGTGAAGCTTTCTGGATGACCTTGATTGTAATGCTCTCTTTTAGCTTGTTTGTTCGCTTCGAGCGTTTTCAGCTTTCGATGAGGAAGATGCTTTTGTTAAGTTTTTTAGTGATTGGCGCTTCGGCTTTTGTTGGACTTTTTGTTTATCAAACCCCGGCAGCAATCCCTTTGGCGGCTGTCGCAATGACAACAGGTTTGTTCTTTAAGCCCTCTGTCGGGTTTTCGGCTGAAATTTTGTTTGGAATTTTGTGTTTACAAGCTTTGAATATTCCACCCTCCTTCTTGATTCCCGCTTTTGTCGGGGCTATTGTAGCGACAATCTTAGGCCAGAGAGCCAAGAACAGAGCTGATTTGACTTATGCAGGTATTTGGTTGGCGATTGTGCAAATGTTGGCTTACTGCTTTGTAACGCTTGTCCTCAAGCTTTTTGTTTTTACTTCTTCCGATTTAATTCTTCAGGGGCTGAACGGCTTAACCACGGGACTCTTGGTTTCCAGTGGAATGCCTTTCTTAGAATACATTTTCTCGGTTGTAACTCGATTTAGGCTTTTGGAGCTTTCTGACCCCAACCAGCCTTTGTTAAAAAGATTGCACGATGAAGCACCAGGAACATATGAGCATACTTTAGTTGTTGCAGATCTAGCTCAAGATGCAGCCAAAAAGATAGATGCAGATTATGAACTCGTTCGGGTGGGCATTTTGTACCACGACATAGGGAAGCTACACGAACCACAAATATTTATTGAAAACCAGTTTGGAGGGCCAAACCCGCACGAGTTAATGACGCCACAAGAAAGCGCTCAGGCCATAATTAAACACGTCAGCGAAGGCATTGAGATGGCCAAGAAAAACCGCTTACCTGAGCCAGTTCGCAATTTTATTCCGGCTCACCAAGGCAATTCTCGGGCTGGGCATTTCTTTTTAAAGGCTTCACAGCTTGATCCAAACTTAAAGGACGATTCTGAGTTTCGTTATCCTGGTCCCAAGCCAAACTCTAAAGAAACCGGGATTGCAATGTTGGCTGACACAGTTGAGGCGACGATTAGGAGCCTCCGGACAGACGATAAAAATTTAGTTAAAGAGACAATCAAGAATTTGATTGAGGCTCGCATTAAAGATAATCAACTTTCGGATTCAACGCTAACAAAAGCAGAATTAGAAAAAATCGCCGAATCCTTCTATGAGAGCTGGAAAAACAAAAACCACGAGCGGATTCGTTATATTAGTGATTTGAAGAAATAGTTAACAATACTTCAC
>JANRMG010000269.1:0-2030 GCA_033761855.1 Candidatus Caenarcanales bacterium | reverse complement strand
TGTCTGGCTTTTTCTAAAGTATAACCATTTGGTGTTTCTATTTTGGGCGCCCTGTTCCCCTTGCCATAATCTTTAAGGTAAAAAGCCCAGGTCAGCTCCTGAAGAGGATAGCGAAGAATCAAGTTGGATTTTTTGACTGGTGCACTGGGTTCTTTGAATTCACCTGCATATTCCCAACCAAGACGGTAGGGCACCTTTCCCAGTTCTAGCAAATCACCAAACTCAGTTGCATCAATGGTTACTTTTGCCTTAATGATAGTCGAATCGGAGAATTTCACCCCTATGAATTTTGGATACTTGTCCGACTCATCGAGCAGTACTTCGGTTGGTCTTAAGTTTTTTAGCCAAACAATTTTTTTCTCTTCAGCCACCCAATCTTTAAAAAGCTCGTTACCGTTTTTAGGATTAAAGGTAAAAAAGCTCACCCAGCCGTATTGCATTAAATTGGGCTCTCTCTCAACCAAGCGAGAAATAAATTCGCCCCAAAGACCGGTTTGAAAGGCTGTTAGTTCATTGCCATCTATTGCAGCAACGCCAGCCTCAGCCATAGAGCCACCCAACCAATCTCCCTGAGAGACCAAAGCAACTTTAGCACCTTGCCTCGCAGCCTGAATTGCCGCTGGTACGCCACTTTGCGAGCCACCAACAACCAAGACGTCAACCTCTAAGTTCTTTGCTTTGACCTCTAAATTGCTTGAGCTAATAATTAGGCAAAGAAATGCTAAAGAAAGTATTACAAATTGATTTTTTCTTGTCATAATCAGCAATTTTGTACCATTGATAAGAATTTTGTCTTAGGTTGGAAAGCTTAAACAATTGTTTTTAATGAGAAATTAACTTATTCTATGCAACTTAGATACATGTTTAAAGAATTTAGAAAGGCAAAAATAAACCTAAGACTAAAGCCTTAAACACATATTAAATTGACCTAATAATTTGATACAATATGGAAATTATTAACAAATTTATTTGTTTGTTATTTTCCTCCCCTAAATATCTAAGTTAAGTAATTTTTTCTATCGATGAATTCAAACAACAAAGACAAAAAGATTTTAATTTTAGAGCCCGAAGAACCTCTTCGCAAGCTTCTTCAAATGGAACTTCTTTCCTACAATGGTTTTCAGACTGAAGCTCCGATTGAATTTAGTGGATTGCTCAATCAGATTCAAAGAATGAATCCAGACATTGTGATCTATAACATTGATATAGCTTCAACCGACGGAAGCGGAATTTCTTTCTGCGAAAAGCTTAGGTTTCAAGGGAATAATTCTTGGTTAATTACCATTGGAACAAGACAAAATATAAACGAAAAAATTCAAGCTCTTAATGCTGGGGCCGATGACCACTTTGTAAAGCCGTTTTCAAGCGAAGAGTTGGTTGCCAAAATCAATGCCATGCTTAGAAGATCCTCTTCCACTCAAAGAGAAGGCACTCTTAATTATAGTGATTTAAGAATGGACTTGATTAACAGAAGCGTTTGGAGAGGCACTAAGCAAATTGATTTACGTTCCAAAGAATTTGATTTGCTTAAAGTTTTCCTTTTAAAGCCAGAGGAAGTGCTCAACCGTGAATTTATTTTTGATCAAGTCTGGGGTTCCAATTTTCTCGGGGATTCCAATGTGATTGAAGTTTACATTCGTTATCTTCGCTCCAAGCTTGACAAGCCAAATTTAATCAAAACTCGTCGGGGTAACGGATATATTTTAATCTCTGATGAAGCTCAAATCAGCAAGGCAAGCAGTAGCTTTGAATTGTAAATAAACTAAAAAGGTTTGCGATAAAACTGACTATTAATCTTTTGGAATTTGAACCTAGCCGGCCCAATTATGGTTTCATTGGCTCCAATGAATAATATTCCGCCCGGTTCAAGCCATTCATAAAAGAATTCATAAAGTTTCTGTTTTGTATCATTACTGAAATAAATCATTACATTTCGGCATATCAATAAATGGTATCTCCGGAAAATATTTTTTTTCATTACAGGCGTACAAGTTGTTAAATCATGCTTTTCAAATTTCACGGCCTCTTTA
>JANRMG010000268.1:0-2577 GCA_033761855.1 Candidatus Caenarcanales bacterium | reverse complement strand
ATAAAGCGCAGGTAAAACAAGCTTTTAAGCAATTACTTACGGAGCGCAAAGCCCTACGCTCCGAAGTTCGCACGCAAGAAGAAATTGCCCAAAAAGCCCAAGAACAAACTTTGGTCAATAAAGCCGCCCAATTTACCTCTGATACCATTGTGAAAGGTTTAGCCGAATTACAACTAGGTTTGGGGAACTCTATTTCACTTTTAGGCGAACAATTACAAGCTGAACTGACTAAATTGGATGAGTTGAAATCTTCTATTAAGGTTGAAAACGCCCGATTGCAAGAAATTCTTAATATTCAATTGGCTGCTGATGCCTTGGATATTCTCAAACAAGAGCAAACGGCTTTCAGTCAATTAATGAATGAAACTCACACTGATAAACTAAAACAACTGAGTGAGGAGCAAACCCAAAAAAGGGCTGAATGGGTTAAAGAATTGCAAGAACAAGAGTTAGCCGCCCAAGAATACACTGAAAATTTGCGCCTTGATCGAGAGAAGGAATTAGCCGATTATAAATATGAGCTTGATAGAACCTACAAGCTTGATACTGACTTATTTAGCGAAAAACGTAAACTTCTCGAGAGAGAATTAAAAGAAACTGAGACTGGCAAACGCAAGGATTGGAAACAACGCGAAAAAACTCTCCAACTAAATCAACCCAAATTTGATGAATACAAAGCTAAAGTGGACGCTTCAGAGCAAGAAATCAGCGAAGCCGTCAAGAAAGCTCGTGAAGAGGCTATCAAAGATGCTTCGCGCGAGGTTAAAATCAAAGCCGAACTTTTTGAAAAAGAAGTGGAAGGCAGTAAACAAGTCTATGAATTACAAATTAAATCACTCGAGGAAACTCTCGCCCAGCAAACTTCGCAAGTTGAAAAACTCCAAACCGAACTCAAAGAAGCATTGGCGCAAGTTCAGAGTTTGTCTCTAAAAGCCATTGAAAACACCAATGGAAAAGGGAAATAAAAAGCCCTCTAGAGGGAAAAATTTGGTGATTTGTTGATTGGGTGATTTGGAAACTGTAAAGATTTAGAATTCAAATTAAAAATTTCAAATGACGAATTTGAAAATAACCTAATGACTAATCAACAAACAACGAGCAATGAACAATCTGTATTAAAAAAACACCTTTAAACGAGAAAAATATGGCTATCAATTCTAAAAGTACCAAAAATGAAATTTTGAAGGCTTATCAAACCCTTGAGAAGGAAAAAAAAGCCCTCGAGCAACAATTATCCCAAACCCAAAGAGCTTTAAATCAAGCTCAATCTGAAGCACAAAAAGTAAATACAATCATTGCACAACCTAGCAATCAAAATTCGCCTCAGCCTACGGTATCCCCCAGCTTGCAAACCATCGCCGGTATTTTGCTAAATTTTTCTAAAATCGAGGAAGGATTGAGTCCGGCAATCAGTGAAATTTCGGCTCAATTGACCTTAGAAGCCGAAAAATTAGCTGAGTTACTTAAGCAAAATCAAGAAAAAACCGAGCATTTGAAAACTTTGTATAATTTAGAAGTCTCGGAAGATTTATTGGATAAACTCTTAGACGATTATGAAAAAGCTGAAGATGATTTTGAGCAAAGTTCAAAATTAAGCGATCAAAATCAAGCTGATGAATGGAATAATCTACAAAAAGCTTGGCGTAAAGAACAACAAAAGCAAGAGAAAACCCGCCAAGAAAGAACTGATACAATTTCTAAAACCCAAAGACGAGAATATCAAGAGTATCAATATGATATAGAATATGGTCGCAAAGTCGAGTGGGATAATTACGAACAAAAAAAGAAGCAATTACAAACTGAACTGGATGAAATACGAGAGTTGAAAATCAACGAATGGAATGAACAAGAAAAACTTATCAAAGACCGCGAACTGGAATTTGAAAAGTACAAATCAGAATTTGAGCAATTGCCGGCCAAACTTGAGAAAGAAATCAAAAAAGCGGAAGCCGAAGGCAAAGCCATTATTGAAAAAGATGCCAAAGTAAAAGCTGATTTGATTAGTAAAGAGGTAGAAAGTCAAAAAAGAATGTACGAATTAAAAACCCAAACCCTGCAAACATTGATTGACAGTCGAAAAGTGCAAATTGAAGGCTTGAGCAAGCAATTAGAATCAGCGTACAAACAAGCTCAAGATTTGGCCGTGAAAGCTATCGAGGGTAGTTCTAATTTGGATAAATTCAATGCAGTGAAAGAAATTGCCAACGAATTAGCCAAAAATCAACCCAAAACTAAGTAAGTACCTCATTTTCAGTTAAATTAATAATTAATTCTTTGATTTTTAGATGACAAAAAAGCCACTCGATTTTCGGGTGGCTTTTTTACTAAATCGTAATTATATGATTATCAAATACTTATATTTAAGAATCAAACCAATTGAATGCTGAATTTTTGAATTTGAATCTCTCCAAATCATTCAATCAACAAACCTCCCAATCATACTAGTTTTGAAAGTTTTTCTATCATTCAGGTTTTATATTACTGATATAATACACATTGTCATTGTAATCAAAGTTGGCTTCGGCACTCAAATAGTCGTGCGAGAAAATATAAGCATTAGGTATGATATTTCCCTCA
>JANRMG010000267.1:0-4911 GCA_033761855.1 Candidatus Caenarcanales bacterium | reverse complement strand
AAAACAATAATTAAAAAACTCTTCAATATTCTCATCTGGAAACGAGCTTTTGGTCTGCTTCGATTTATGCCACTTAGGTTTAAAAAACTTAAAAAAAGATAGCTTTGCCTTCCAGGATAGGAAATTACTTCCAAACAAATACATTGGATTACTCACCGGATGAAGCTTTTTCTCTGAATAAACAAGTTTGTTTTTAGCTTTTAAATTTGGTTTAAAAAAAGGAATCTTTAGAGTCTGGATTATTTCCTCGGTATAAACTCCAAGGGCTAAGCTGTTTGGGCCGCGCTCAAGAATGTATTCATTTTTATGTAAATCAGTCCAAATGCAACCACCCAAGCGATTGGAAGCTTCTAACAACAAAAATTCCTTGCCCTCCCTTTGGGCACAAAATGCCGCCGAAAGACCAGAAATCCCGCCCCCAATGATTAGAAGCTCAACTTCGTTTTGCATTATTTATATTCCTTTAAAAAACGAGTTAAATAGCAAGCTAAATAACGTAAGTTCGACAAGACAATTTTATGATAGATAAAGAATAACTCTATAGATGCCCCGTCAGACGCTAGTCGTAAGGGGCAATCGGCCGGAGTACCATCAAGAAATTCCGGGTGCAGGGCTGGGGGCCCTGCGAGCGGGGTCGTTAGGGGCTGGCGGTAAGCCCCTAACACCAACCCTTTTCTCTTCTCGTATTTGTTTTCCATCAAACTCACGTTAAATATTTCAAAATCGAATCTAAAGATTATGGCAAAATAAACCTGAATCTACGAGTGAGAATTCATCAACGAATTACTCAAAACCTAAATTTTCAACCTTTAAAGTTTTATCCTCTTAACTGACATTATAAATCTGTGGAAGATACAAATCCAAACAAAACCGCAAATATTGAAGTTCAAAAGAGCATTTTGGTTAACACCTCTGTTACGCAGGCTTTTAGCTTTCATGCCGATATAAATAACATCTCTAAGGTCTTGCCTCCCTTTTTTAAGATAAAAATCAACAAGCTAGATTGGCCTTTCCAGACTGGTTCTGAAGCAGAACTTGTTTTTTTTCTCTTTGGATTCTTGCCTTTCTTCGTCTGGAAGCTAAAGATGTTAGATTTCAAAGTAAATTATTATTTTATTGATGGCGAATCATCTGGGTTCTTTAAATTTTTTGAGCACAAGCATGAATTCATTCAATCCAGCAATAATATAGATCAATGTGAAATCAGAGACACAGTTAAACTCTCAACCGGAGAGGGTTTTATAAATAAACTTTTTGATCGTTTGGTCTTGCAGCCAATGGTGTTTTTGTTTTTAACCTTTAAACTACATGATACAAAGAGGTTTTTGGAAAGAGAATAAACAACCAAATGAAATAATAAAAAAAGCATTTGATGAACCAATTGATTCTTTCCCTAAATTTTCAAATGTTGACGAATTGTTTGATGAATTAAATTCTTAATGAAGCAGATTGGTTGTTAATTTATAAAATCGAAAATAATTTTTTGATTTTACAAAGGATAGGCTCACATTCAGAATTATTTGATTAAAACCAAGCAAAACCTAAAAGTTAAATATAGATTCAAGACAAACCTTGGAGTTTGGAAGTAAAAAGGGTTATTCTATTAGCAAAGTATATATTTTTATAAAATCATTTAAAGATGAACAATCCGAATTCTTCGTACTCCAGAAATTATAGTACTTCTGGAGATTCTAGTAGTAGTTCTAATACTGGCTCCAATAGTGACAATAATCGTGGTTATCAAGGAAACAGATCTCCTAATTATTCAAGAGACAACCGATCTGGTAGCAGATACGGTTCAGATCGTTCCAGAGGGGATTCTAACGGCTGGAAATCCAGCGGCTCTCAGCCAGTGAGAACAAATCCTCAGTCTTCAGCGGCTTATTCTAATACCCAAAATCTGAACCAAGCTGGTGGACGCGTTAGTTTTTCTTCCAATAATCCTAAGTCTCAGGAGCAAAGGCCACAAGAGCTTACTGCAGGAAAGATAAGAATAATTCCAATTAGCGGACAGTGTGAGCTAGGCAGAAGCTGCTGGTACTTTGAGTATGACAACGAAATTTTTATAATGGACGCCGGTGTTGGCTTTGTCCCCCATGGATTCAAGGGCGGGGTTGATTCTATTTTGCCAAACACTGAATATTTGCTAGAAAACAAAGGCAGAATTAAAGCTCTTGTTATTAGCAGTCCTCATGAGGAATTTAGTGCAAACCTAATTAGTTTTATTACCGATCTTGAAATCCCTGAAGTATTCTTACCTCCCATTCTTGCTGAACTTTACAAAGATTTGATTCCAGCAGGAACTAAAGTCAACAAGATTGGACCAAAGCAAGAATTCAAAGTTGGAAAAAATTTCACTTTAACTGCTTTCAATGCGGCTTTTTCAACTGTTGATTCTTTCTCTTTTTTAATCGAAACGCCGAAATCACGAATTTTTTATACTGGTGCCTTTAAGGTTGATCACTCAACGCCAGTTGTTGAATGTAAAACTGACTTGCAAGCCATTGCAAGCACGGTTACCGAAAAAGGGGTAGACCTACTCATTAGTTCATCTCTCAATGTTGAGTCTCCAGGTTATACGGGTTCAGAGCAATCGGTTTACAAAAGATTCTCCGAAATATTCAGCCAAGCAAAAGGCAGAGTAATGACTATCACCGGCAGTTGCTACACTCATCGTTTTAAAGTAGTAATCGAAGCTGCTAAAGCGACAGGTCGCAAAGTTTGTATTTTAGGAGAAGAAGTAAAAGAGTGGTATGAAGCGGCCAAGAAATGTGGTTATCTTAAATTTGAAGATTCCGTCTTTGTCTCGCTCGATGAAATCGACAAAGTGCCTGCTGAAAAGCTTTTAATTTTAATAGGAACTCAAGAAGGAAATATTTTAAGACCATTCATTCAATTGGCTTACCGCAACCACCCACATTTAGCGCTTAGAGAGGGTGACACCATTGTTGTTTCGGCCAATCCTCCCTTAGGAACGACAAGAACTCTTGCCAACGCTGTTGACCAACTGTTTTTGCTTGGAGTTAACGTAATAGGCGGAAGAGACGCAGGAGTCCATGTTACCGGTTATGCTTCGCAAGAAGAGCTCAAGTTTATGTACAACCTAAGCAGACCAAAGTATTTCTTGCCCTCTCACGGTGAATCTAGGCAATTAGTGCTTCATGCCGAAATGCTTGGTGTCTGCGGTGTTAATCCTCAAAACGTTGTAATCGTTGATAATGGCTGCGTTGTCGACTTTGATGCAGAGAACTCTAGGGCCGATATTGCCGGAAAAGTTCCCTCTAGCGCGGTTTTCTTTAATAAATCCCTCGACGGACCAATGAACCACCAATCGTTGGAAGAAAGAAGAAACCTCAGCGAAGATGGTACACTCACAATCGCTGTTGCTTTGGATTTAGTCGGTCAAAAGCTCGTTGCAGGACCCATGCTCACACTTTTTGGAAGTTCTTTTGAAAAATCTCCAACCTGGGCTGAGATAGTTCAGAATATGAAAAACGATATTGTAATGGTCATCAAGCGTTCGTTAAATCAGGGACAAAGAGATGTTGGCATCATTCGCCACCAAATCCACGATGTAATGAGCAAAAGAATAAGAGAAAGTTTTGGTATGTCGAAACCTGTGCTATCCATTGTGGTTCAGGAAGTTAGCTCAAATTAAGATTTTCTGCAAATTTGCCAAACATTCGTAATGACATGTTAAGATGAGATTAAACCTAAAAATTCTCATCCATGATTAAAGTTTTTGATAGGATAAATCATTTTCCACATTTTCATTCATCAAATCAAAGAAGACTCAACTCTAAACAAAACATTTCTTCCCCTCAAACTCAAAACGAAACAGATAAAAGTAATGAAACAGACTGGTTTTTAATAGCAGCTAGTTTTTTGGGCTTACTATTGACGGGTTCTGTTGGTTATCTTAATTATCGTGGACGAGATACAGTCCACAGGGCTCATACCGAAAACCTAAGAAATAAGTTAACAAACGAAGGCATAGATCTTTCAGCTCATGAAGAAGAATTCCAACTTTTCAGCAAAGCAACTAGAGAGCAACCTTCTTTAAATGAACCAGCGAAAGTAATTAGGAATAATTTCCATTACACAATCTTTGGTTTCAAAGCTTTATTAAATAATTTATTTAATAGAAAAGAAAGTACAGACTCAGCCACTCTCGAACAAATTCTTCCCTCCGCAAACTGCAGAAGACAAATAAAGGATTTAGGATGGGGAGTTGAAACTGATGAGGAAATTGGAAAATCAAAAGTATTTGTAGCAACTCCTAGAGAGACAAAAGAGCTCTGGGCAACCTTTTTAGGAACCTCTCCCCTGGAAGCAAGAAGACAAGAACTAGAAGAGTTATTTAAACATGATTGGGACGATGATGATTATTTTTATCATCATGACTAATTAATTAGCTAACTTCAGCCTTAATCGATAACTTCAAAAAATTACTAAGTATTTTCAGCCCAACATCACCACTCCGCTCCGGGTGAAACTGGACACCATAAACATTATTTTTCTTCACCATCGCTGGAACTTGCAATCCCTCTACCGGCTCTACATAAGCTAAAACATCTTGCTTATCTTTTGCGGAACAGTAATAAGAGTGAACAAAATATACCTCTTTAGAATTGCTTAGTCCATCCAAAAGGGATTCTTCACCAAAAGAGGCTTGACTTGAAGGAATTAGTGAGTTCCAACCAATATGGGGAATTCTTTTTACTTCTTTCGGAAGCATAACCACTTCGCCCTGCATGATTCCAAGCCCTTTTGTGGGTGTTTCCCCCTCGTATCCCAAGTCAAAGAGTATCTGCATACCCACACATATTCCTAAAAAAGCTTTTCCTGTTTTTATGAAATCAAGTATCGGTTGGGTTAAACCAGCTTTATCTAAAGAATTTTTTACTTGTG
>JANRMG010000266.1:0-2727 GCA_033761855.1 Candidatus Caenarcanales bacterium | reverse complement strand
AAAATTAGCGAAAACCCTCCAGTAAAATTACTAAATAATTTTTTGTTTGTTCAAAAAGCCTTATACAGAGCGCCTTTTAAGTGTTTAAGAAAAATGCTATTTAGATGATTTAACTATTCTTCCAAATTTGTATTAAGCCTTTTAATACTTATATTGCCGATCGCTCTCAGTAAATCAACTTGAGATTGATTATATTGAACTATGGCTCTTACTTTGTTGATCCAGGCATTTACAAATGTTCTCTGGCTATCAATTAAATCGATATTGGTGCCTACTCCATTTTTTAGTCTTACTCTGGCCAGTTCAAGACCTTCTATAGCAGCATTAACCTGTTTCTCGGCCGATTTGATTTGTTGTTCAGTCGATTGGCTCCGGAGGAAGGCATCCCTAACCTGGGATTCCACCTCAAGAATTTCTTGTTCCATCTCTAGGTTAGCTTGACGGCTCTCTGCTCTTTGGCGATTTATAGCTGAGACTTGTCCAAGGCCAAACCCTCTTTGGGTAAGATTCAAACCGATAGCAGATGTTTGAAATTGACTTATGTTAGAGGGTTCGAGGGAACTGCCAAAAGTCGAAGTGTTGCTAGAAGTGGTGAACGAAGCACTCAGACTGGGAGCAAACTCGGTTGCTGCCTGCGCAACTCTTTTTTGGGATGCTTTGTAAGCCAGGTAACGTCTTTTAATATCAGGCCTGTGATTAAAGGCAAATTGAACTAAACTCTCAATTGGCTCATCGGGGCTAATTAAAGTCTTTTTCTCAACCGTGCTTTCACTCAATCTAAGATTGGCTTCAAGCGGATAATTAAGCAAGACAAAAAGTCTTAACTCTGCAATTCTTGCAGTTGATTGTTGTGACAACAAAGCTAATTCGTTATCTGAGAGTTGAGTTTGAGCTTGTATAACTGAAAATCTTGTCCCAACGCCGCCTTCAAGCAAAGCTTCGTTTAGTACTAAATTTTCTTGTGCTTTTTGGTAAGCCTCGATCCGGACGGCTAACTCGCTCCGATTGCGGATGACTTCATAGTATTGATTCGCTGTTTGTCTTAACAATTCTTGTGAATTAAGATCTAAAAACTTATTGTTTGTCATCCAATCGTTGTATGAAGCGATGCTTCCAAAGATGCTTGGCAAAGATAGAGATTCCCTTATTCCAAAGGTTGCTAAGTAGTTTTCACCTCTATTAATCGCAGTTCCGGCCGAATTCGAGAAAGAAGAACCGCCGCTTCTCTCTACAACGTTGAAATCAAAGCTTGTGTTTGGTAACAACGATGATGTGCTGTCCCAAAAACGCCACTTGTCTCTCTTGACGGTCTCAGCAACTATTCTGCGAGAAAGATTGTATTTTAAAGCAGTGCTTAGAGCCTTTTCAAGGTTAAGTTCTACTGTTTTACTTGGATTAATGTCCAATTTAACTGGACTGGATATTTCTTGTTGAGTATCTAAAAGTGAAGCTCCGTTTCCAGTGGGATCAAAGAAGTTGTCTTCAGGGTTATCCACTGTATCAGCTTCTATGTATTCATCCTTATCATCGCTTTCGTACTCAAGTATTACTTCTTGTTCAATTGGGGAAATCTCTTCATCATTGCTATCTAAAGAGATTACATTAAATAAAGGTAGATTTTCATCGTCAGCTTGGCCCGCTCCAGAAATGGAAAGGCAAAACAGCAAGAAAATTAAGACCTTTTTGAACATTGAGTACTAAGTAAAAACATTAAATTCTATTTATTTATTCCCTCAAATACTTCATTAATTCAGCTAAAGGAATGAAATTGGAAAAAAATCACTAAGTTAATCTACTGATTTAGAAGGTTTGTGTAAAGACTCTGATAATTCAAAGAGCTGCTGATAAGAGAGTTTTCGCTTAGGGTTCGATTTGATTTCGCTTTTTAAAATTTCGGACATTTCTTTAGAACGTCTTTCAATATCCGCTTGGTAATTTGGAAGTTCTGAGAGGCTACCCTGCCAAATGACTGGATTAGTATGTTTGGAATCTGCTTGAGGAGAACTTTGTTGATTTGTTTTATGAGTATTTTTATTTGTTTGGTTCTCTAAAGGCACATTTGTTGGCGAAGAATGAAAAGGCTTTTCTTTTTTTAAGTTAGTTTTGAATGCCTTAGTCAAAGTGTCTTTTTTTGTTTCTTTATTAATTAATTTTGCATTTGAATTTTTATTTGATTTGTTTTCAGCTTGCAATCGCTGAGAAGATTTGTACAAATTTTTTAAATCCTGCCAGTGAGCGTTTGTATAAGCAATTTGATGAGTAAAATTTTCATTCAGGCGGTTTTGATTTAAATAAGTAAAAAAGTTAAAGCCAAGTATCAGACAGAGAGCAAGGCCACTAAAACTAAATTTAATTGGTTTGGAAATTTTCTTAGCTTTTCTTTCCTTAATCTTAGCCTTGGTCTTGGGAGAATCAACTGTCATGTTATTTAAATAATCATGCTTTTCAGCATTGGACTTATTTAAATTTATCGGTTCTAGATTTATTTGCTCTTCAGCTATTGACGAAGGAATTTTATAGTCAGAAATATTTAAGGTTTCTAAAACCTTTCCAAGTGCAAAATTTGTAGATTCTAAAAAAGGATTGTTAGTTTGGATAGTAGCTTCAAATGAGCCATTTTGCTCAATACTCAATTCGTCTTGAGGTTCTTTTTTGAAGTCATACAATTCATTTAAAGCTTTTGCCTTAAACTCATTACTCATTTTATTTTTTTGATAAGAATAATTA
>JANRMG010000265.1:0-5116 GCA_033761855.1 Candidatus Caenarcanales bacterium | reverse complement strand
GAACAACAAAAGAAAAAAGGCAGGAAAAAACATACAAAATATAAAAGCCCTTTCTTAATTGCTTACCGCTCGCTTGCTCAAAAAGACCACTGAAAACAAACCAGATTGTTACCTCAAGTAACTGCTTGAAAAAGATTTTGCTCTCTAAGGTCCCATTAATGATTTGAGACGAAAATAAAACAATAAAATAAAAGAGCCATGCAAGATTTAAAAACTTAAGGTTTTTATTAAAGAATCGACCAGCAATTAGTGAGCAAGCCAAAGCCAAGCCATAAAGTATTTCATCAGCAGTATGCGAGAAAAAAGAAATAGCAAAACTTACAAAAGACAAGTAAATGCCAAGAATTACCGTTTTTTGTTGTAAGTGTTTTATGAAGCCCATCTCTCTAGTTATTCTTTCCCCTATTCCCACTCAATGGTTCCTGGAGGCTTAGAGGTAATGTCAAAAACAACTCGATTCACTCCAGCTACTTCATTAATAATACGGGTAGAAATTTTTTCTAGAACCTCATAAGGAAGGCGAGCCCAATCGGCTGTCATTCCGTCTTCGCTTTTCACCGCTCTTAGAACAATTGGATAAGCATAAGTTCTTTTATCTCCCATTACGCCGACCGAACGAACCTCCGCAAGGAGCACAGTAAAGACTTGCCAGATTGAATCATATAATCCAGCTTCTTGGATTTCGTCTCTGGCTATATAATCAGCCATGCGAAGAATGTTGAGACGATCCTCTGTGACTTCACCGATAATACGAATAGCAAGACCAGGACCCGGAAAGGGATGACGTTTTGTAATACGACTTGGCACGCCCAATTCTCTCGCGACACGACGGACTTCATCTTTAAATAGCTTACGAAATGGCTCTAAAAGCTTAAAACGAATATTTTCGGGCAGACCACCAACGTTGTGGTGAGATTTAATTTTTACGGCTACTCTCTCTCCAGGCTTATTATCAACGGCTATAGCTCCAGCCGATTCAATAATATCGGGATACAGTGTTCCTTGCGCCAAAAAGTCTATTGGGCCAAGTTTCATGGATTCTTCTTCAAAAACACGAATGAATTCTTCACCAATAACTTTACGTTTATGCTCTGGATCAACTACTCCGGCCATTTTACGCATAAATCTTTCTTTGGCGTCTACATATTTAACTGGAATTTTAAATTGGTCTCTAAAAACTTGTACCAACTTTTCGGGCTCATTAAGACGCATGAATCCCTGGTCTATGAACATACAAGTAAGTTGTCCACCAATAACTTTATTCAACAAAAAGGCCAAAGCAGAACTGTCTACCCCGCCTGAGAGAGCCAAAAGGACTTGACCGTTTCCAACCGTCTTTTGAATTTCAGCAGTTGCATTGTCAATAAACTTTCCAGTTGTCCAAGTGGGAGAGCAGTTTGCAACACGGTAAACAAAATTGGCCAGAATTTCCATCCCTTTTTCGGAGTGCACAACCTCTGGGTGAAACTGCACACCATAAAGTCTTCTTTGATGATTTGCAATTGCAGCAATTGGTGTTCTTGCAGTATGCGCCGCTATCTGGAAGCCGTCCGGAAGAGTAACGACCGAGTCACCGTGACTCATCCAGGTAAAGAGGCTATTTTCCAGGCCACTAAATAAACCTTCTTGTACATCAATAAACAGCTTGGCCCGGCCATATTCACCGCCGCCCATGTGTAAAGGCGAAACCTTACCACCGTTAGCTAGTACCATTATCTGCATTCCATAGCAGATTCCAAGGACTGGAATTCCTAAACTAAAAATTTCTGGGTCAATTTCTGGGGAACCCTTTTCATAAACACTAGCCGGACCACCGGATAGAATAATGCCTTGCGGATTAGCGAGCCTTAGTTTCTCGACTGACACATTGTAAGGAAAAACCTCGGAATAAACTTTAAGCTCTCGAATCCTTCTTGCAATCAACTCCGAGTACTGAGAACCAAAATCAAGAACAACAATTTTTTCGGTTAAACTGAGCTTCGTATCGGATACTTTATCGGTTGTTTTAACTAAATCCGAAGATTCAAAAAGCTCATCAATTGCTGTAAAAGAGCCTGTATCATAGCTTCTATCTATAAATACGTTGAGGTCTCCACCTGGATTATGCATGTTTAAATTTTCTCTGAATTATCTGTATTAAATCATTTGATGATAACAGATCATTATTACTAAATAGCTTTATTTATTGTCCAAAAAAGAATAAGGTAAGCCTTCTTTTGGTATCGTAGCTCATTGTATGATAAAGCCTTGAAATACTTTCTCACTCAATTTACTCAATGAAACCATTTAAAATACTCTCGATTTTTTGCCTATTCTTTACTTTACTCTCTGGGTCTGTGTTTTTAGATAGCTGCCAAAAAAAAACAGAAACAGCCCAAGAAAAAAATGCAGCCGAATCTAAAGTAAAATACTCTAAATACCTGCAAGGCCTTTGGAACAGCTTAAAAGACGTTCAAAAGAAAGCTTTAGAAGCTGCAAACAATAAAATAAGCGATGGTGGAATCCCTCAAGACGATTTAGGTTTTGCACAAGAAGAAATTGACAGATTGGTTGCGTTAAGACTTTTAAAATCCAATCCAAATACAAGAAAGTATGAAATAACCAGTCTAGGAGAAGATATTTTCAAACAAAATGCAAATGTTGATCTTCCTAAAGCTGCTGAAAATCAAGAGATTGAGAAAACTCCAAATGCTAATTCTAAGCATTAACTTTTTACTGTTTTTTTAAAACAACGCTCATTGATTTAATTCTTTTCTCTGTATGCTTTTGAAGATACCTTTGGAGAATTTTGGTTACAAATTCAATAGCCTGTTCATTACGACTAGAAGCATGAGTAAAGTAATCTTCATAATTTGAAATATTTTCCAAGGTATGTAAAGAGGAATAAACTCCCGGAAGAATTTTTACATGCTCACTGGATGGTCGCTGCGAACAAAAATTACAAGAAATTTCTCCATGCTCTAAATCGAGCCAAGCTTCGTAGTTAAAGGTTTTATTTAAATGGCAATCACTATATTCTTTTTGACAACCCCTGAGATTAGGCTTGTACCCGAGAGAATCAGCAAGCTTCCAAATAAAATAATTAGAGATTAACAAATAATCGGCGTTTGGCTCTTCTAAAGAGCTAAGAGTTTCATAAAATAAGTTATAAATAATTTCGCTTTTTTCTTCATAAAAGTGAGAACAAGCTTCTAGCAGCTCTGCAAATTGCCAAGCATAAACCATTTTGTCTAAGTCTTTAATTATTTGTTTGAAATGACCCTTGAATTCAGTAACTTTAATATTATGAATTTCGGAAGGTCCCAATTTTATCCAATAGACATTATGCACAAAGGGTTCACTTCGCCCTCCCATCTTGCTTCCACTGAGCTTTAACAAACCATATTCTTTGGAAAAAACCGTTAATATCTTAAAACCATTAACCCTTCGGGTCCGAAGATTGATTGCTTCGATTCTCGTTTCCTGGTTAGTATCCACTGCCACCAGTTTTTAGTTATACAAAAATAATACAATAGTTGAGTTTTAATAATCTCCTTTTCAGTCAAAGTGAACTCGTGAAATCAATGATGGTTGCTTGGAATTTTTTTAAACTTTGTGTTAAAGCTCATCCAATCATTTTATGTACAGTGGCTTCCCACAATTTAGAACAAAACAAGAATCTTTCAATTGTCTTATTGCTTTAATTGAGGCACTTAAGCTAAATTTTTAAGCATAAGTTTTTAAAATATTGCTTAAACGAATACAAAGCATATTTGGAAAGTACTATTTTGGAACTTCTTAAATTAAGTTAAGTCGTTGTTAATAGCACTTCATTTACTTATCTTTTCTGCCTTTAGCTAAATTGTCTATTTTTTAAATAATTTAGAATCAAGGTCAGCGAGCATCATAAAAAATAATGCAAAATAAAATTGATTTTCCTCGCATTCTTCCCTTAACTGCTCTGGCGCTCTATAGTTGCGGAGTTCTAGCCAGTTTTACATTAGATGCTTTTGATTCCAATAGAGAATTAAAGCAACCAATTTCTTTAAAAGCTCAATATTATGGCCCGCCCGCCTTGGCTCCTATGACTCCAGGCATGAATCCAAACCCAAATATGTACTTTCAAGGTGGACAGATGGGAGCCCAAATGGGAGGTGGATACGGACAACAAATGCCTCCTCAATACGCAGGTCCACAACAAGGAATGTACCCTCCTATGAACGGTGGAATGCAAGGTGGATATCCAGGCGGCGGTATGGACCCCTACATGATGCAAGGTGGACAGATGGGAGGCCAAATGGGTGGCGGAAGGGGCTTTGGTAACGTTGGCGGTCTAGACCCCAACGATCCGGTTCAGCAAGCTCTTTCTCTGCATCAGGCTGGAAGATATGCAGATGCAATCCAAATTTATGAAAGCATTATTATAAATAATCCTCCAGATCCAAGAATTTATGCAAGTATTGCAGATGCTCACTTTAGGCTTGGTAATGGTAACAGAGCTCTTAAATATGCTGTTGAAGCTCTCAAGCTTGACCCAAATTACTCATCAGGACACCTTTTGCTTGGAACCATTTTGGGTGACATGGGAGACTTTGTTAGAGCGATTCGCTCCTATGAAAGAGTGATCTCTCTCGATCAAAACAATCCTTATGCTTACTATAACCTGGGATTGATTTACTACAAAAAATCTGACATTAAAACAGCAATAGAGCTCTTAGAGAGAGCTAAAGATTTAAACCCCAATGATCCTAAAATTTGGAATAATTTAGGAGTTGCTTATTACGACAATGGGCGCTTCGCGCAGGCCTCAGCAGCTTATTCTCAGGCTTTGGCCATGGATCCCATGTATGAAGCAGCTAAAAAGAATTTAGAGCTTGTAAGAGGCAAAATGCCAGCTCCCGTTTACCAAGCAACTAGAAAGAAAGCTGTAAGAAAGGGAACCCGCAAGAAAGCTTCTTCAAAAAAGGTTGTAAAAAAGAAAGTTGATTAGTTTATCTTTCTTGAGGTTGACCTTAAGAGTTTGAAAGTAGATGTTTTCTTTGTTATTTCTTCTATTAACTCTTCAACTGAAACTATTAATTCTGTTTTTTGAAGTTCGTTGGCGAAACCTATGAATTGCTCTATCTCCGGAGTTTTT
>JANRMG010000264.1:0-6989 GCA_033761855.1 Candidatus Caenarcanales bacterium | reverse complement strand
TCAAGAATTTCTTTGTACTTCAAAATTAATTGTCCAGCTGCTATTAGTGCTTCTCTTCCGTTTAAATTTAAATCCTCTATTTTTATCGAACTCATATTTTTATTAAGCCTTTTCCTTGCTTCTCATGCAATCGTAAAATTCAATTTTAATTAGGATTAGATAATCTGAACTCAATATCAATTTCATTGTTTTTTACTTTTTCGACGCATTCGAGCCATGTTTCCCAAGCTGCTGGGTCAGCAGATTTAAGAGTGTCTTCTAGCAATTGCATATCGCTTAATAGAGTGATTACGCCGTCAGGTGAACATTCTAAAAGATACTTGTAGTTTTTGATAAACTCGTAACAAGCTTTGTACGAATCAACTAAGGTTATCTGTTTTTCATTCATAAATCTTATAGTCCTGTTTTAGGGTTATAGGTTCTTACTTCATTCGATGGATTAATACCAGCATTGTTAATTGTTCCATTTCTAGTTCTTACCCATGTTTGAGAACCATCAGAATTCATTCTACTGTACCAAGAATTCCCATTTGAATCAGGGCCTAAATAATTTCTTCGATTGACAAGGTTTTGCAAATCGGCTCTAGTTGAAGGAGTATCAACAATTCCATGTTTTGGCTGAAATATATGACCTACCTGTCCAGGATTTTCAGGGAACTTAGCCGTATGCAAAGAACCACCAGTAACAGCATTCTTAAACATTGCAACAGACTCACTAATCACAATCCCAGCAGCAGCCCCAACAATCAACGCTTTAAAATGATCTGAAATAACATTCTTCATATGTTCATTATTCTGCATTGCTTTGAAGCCGTCTTCGCTTTGAACAAATTCAACGAACTGTTCTGGCGTATAGTCAAAATCAACGAGTCTGCCTTCTTCTGCAGCTTCAAAAGCTTGATTTATTGGATTGTTAGGGTTGTTTGGCGAAGGCTTTCCATCTTCCGTTCCTTGAAAGCTTGGATCTTTTCCATCTTTGATTAGTTGTGCATACTGCTTATCATTAACCAATAAGCTCTGTCCGTCTTTTGTTGTTACCCAGCAATTCTTATTGTGAACCAGGACTCCATGAGCATAGTAAGTATGATTTCCTTCAACCTCTAAGTTATAAACCGGAACCACACGGTCAACAATTTTTAATGATTCAATTGCAAGCTCTGAATGCCCTTTATCAAACAACTTATCGTTGATATTCAATTTGCCGGCTTCCACCCAACCTTTGCTTTGTACATAAAACGGATGGTCAGGGGTTGTCTCGATGAATTTACCGTTCTTAAGCTTAAGCTCAACAATCTGCTTTGTCTCTTTCCTAAAGGCATTTAATACAGTTCTTGCTTCATTCTTGTTGGTCTTTTCATTCCAGCTGAGTACTTTGTCTCCTTTTTTAAGAGTCTCAATCGCTTTGGTTGATCCATCCGCTAAAGTAACCGGAGTACCAGCTACAAAACAAGTCCAATCTGTTGGATTAATGGACTTCGAACCATTCCACAATCCTACTGTACCGCTAACGTCTTTCAGTTCTCCTCCCTGAAAGCTCGTTCCACCCGAGAACATTCCATAATTTGCACCAAGACTTACTAAATTATCGTGATTAGCAATGTCGGTAATGCCAAGGTTAAGCCCGACTCCGTGAGCAGAACCCGAAAGATTCCAAGTGTTGGCCGAAGAACCTGTCTCAGGATTGCTTCCAAAATTAAACCCAGCCCCGAGCGAATAATCCTCAAACCCGAAAGAAACAAAGTTGGATTTGCCAACCCCCGCTCCTAAAGTCTTAGAGCTTAAGTTTAAGAATGATTTACAAACCAGCTCGATGTAATCATTGATGATCTCAGGCAAGAGTAGATGTATATTCCAAAAATTTGGGATAAAACATCTTCAATATGAAGAGTTACGAAACCTTTAATGGCAAATACAGCAGCTTCAACTATTAAATAGCCAAATATAACTGTCCATAAAGTTGACCAATAAGGTCTTGTTTTATTCCATATGTATAAAGGTGTCTCTCCCTTATATCCTTTCGAACATATTATTGTTATCACAAATAATATTGGTAATCCTATAAGCCAACCCCTAGTTAAAGAGTAGAGCATTAAGCCAGGAGCTCCCCAATCATTGCCTCTCTGCATTTCAACCATGTAAAAACAAATTTCAGAAAACAAACTAAGTAACCAAAAAACAAAAACTAAAATAAATAACAAAAATTTACTTTTAGGTGTTCTTATGAAATTTAAGAATTTAAAAATTTTATTCATAGATTATTTTGCTTTACCTGGAAAATTTACTTTTATTGGATTGCCTCTTATCTGAATATAAAAATTCTTACCTGGAGTGTTTCTTCCAATTGTTGTTAGACTCTCTCCTAAAGCACTTCTATGATTAGACTTATTAAAGTCATAATAATCATCCCATACTGCAAGATTAGCATTAACAGTCCAAGTTCCATCAGGGTTTACACCTAGAAAGCCATCTTTAAGTTTTAAGGTTACATTGCCAAACAACAAATCGCCAGTGTTGTACTTTAATCTCCAAGAATGATCTATATCTCCATCATTTATAAAAAATATTTGTGATTGTCCTGTTTGTTTGGCTTTTGAATAGTTTTCATTGAAAATATCCTCCAAGCTTTTATTTCCTAAAGACTTATTTTCAAAATCTAATAAAATATCATTTTTATTTTCTTCAATGTTATTGAGTTTCAGTCTGTCAGAACACTCTCCCAGACTGCAAGTCATTGGCTCTTGCTCATCTTTATCATTTATAGCTTTTTTATCAGTTCCCTCTTTATAGTAATTAAACCCATCGTTTGCGGATGGACACTTATTATGAACAACCGCTCCGTAAGCGACGTATGTGTGGTTATCTTTTGTCTCAAAGTTATAAACATTAACTGTTTTGTTAACCGTCTCAACTCCAAGTACCTCAATCTCTTCATTGAATGAGCCGAGTAGCTTGTCTCCAATTTTTATTTTCTTGGCTTCTAACCATTCCCCACTAACAAGAACCTTATGTTCAGGAGTAACTTTCATGGCTTGACCATTCGAAAGTCTGATCTGAAGAGTCTTATCGACTACTCTCATAAAAGTATTGAGTACCTCTTTCCATTCAAATTCTTTAGTTTTCTCATTCCAAGATTTAACTATGTCTCCTTTTCTGATATCTTGAATAAATCTGGTTCCTTGTCTAGTCTCAATCGGAGCATCCTTCTCAAAACAAACGGTATCCCATTCATTAATCTTCAATGAACCATTTAACAGTCCCGCAGTACCGCTAACGTTCTTGACCTCTCCATGCTGAAAATCAGCACCAGCAGCAAACATTCCGTAGTTAACCCCTGTAGACCAGATTGGATGGTCGTTTGTGATTCCCGGATTATCAATTCCTCTATTTAAGCTAAAACCAACGTCATAAGCAGAACCGGTCAAGCTCACCGAATGAGAACCGTTACTTCCAAGATTATAACCAGCCCCAAGCGAATAATCCTCAAAACCAAAAGAAACAAAGTTGGATCTACCAACTCCCGCTCCAAGACTAAAATCGCCACTTCCAATACTTCCGCTTATTCCATTAGTTCCAACACCAAAACCAAAAGAACTGCTTCCAGATTCAGAGTAGTCTTGATGGTTATTTGGATTTATTTCTTGTCCATTTATAATCGCTCCATCAATATTGGCTCCGGAACCGATAATCGATTTATCATTAAAACTTATGCTCTTCCCGCTAAGCTCAGATTCAACATATTGCCCACTTTTTTCGTAGGATTTTGACTGAGAATAATTGGCTGAAATGGATCCGCTTCCACCTCCAACTCCTCCGGGAACTAAATTATTAACAACCTGCGTCGCAATCGAAGCTGCAAGTCCCGCTCCCATCGATGGCCCCGGCAAAGCTACCGTCACCCCCACCGACTGCATTTTGCTCTCATAATCACTTCTTTGATAATCCCCGACAATATCCAATTTGGGAGAAGTAACCGCTATCTTGTCTTCGGCTGCAACGATTGAAGTGTCTATCTTCGCTGCCTTCCCAGCATCAATGTTGACGTTTTCACCTAAAACCAAACTTGGAGTTAATGTATCGTAGCTTCCTTTGGCTTTTCCTTTAAAAGCCGTAAAGTTAATAGTTCCAGCCCCTAGCCCCAGCGACCATCCACTGCTCTTTGAGTTCATCGTATCAGTGAACTTGCCCTTTTCAATATCGATTCGGTTGTCAGCCGTTAAATTAACGTCTCCTTCGGCAATTAAATTGGAACCAGTTATCCGTATATTTCCACTGTTTTGAGCTCCTCCTGTCAAGGAGGCGGGGGAGGTGATATCAATATCCTCTCCAGCAACTAAATTGCTTCCCTGTTGGCTGGTGGTGGTGTATTGGGTTTTGGTTTTGCTGCTTCCAACGCTTGGCATCCCTCCGCTAAAGCTAAAACCACTTGTCTTCTGTTTGAATAAATTGGTGCTCTGAATTGTCGCATCCGAGATTTTAACGTCTCCCGCAGTTATATTTATATTTCCATTTGGAGTTGCGATATCACTGGCTATATTGTCAAAGCGCCCTCCAGCAACGAATTTACTCGTCCCCTCGGGGTTTTGGATTGTTTCCCCAACCTTGATGTTTACGTCTCCATTCTCCGAATAAATGGATGCTCCGCGCATAGAGTGCCCATATTGTTCTTCGTAAGTTGTCTTTTTGCTTAAAAATCCTTTTTTGGTTGTCTTACGGCTCAGAGTCAAATGTTCACTAGCCAACCATTTGTTCTCAATTCCCTTTTTGGCCGTTAGGTTTATGTCGTCTTTGGCAACTATGTCGCTGGCAATATTGCTAATCTTTTCTTCGGCGGTTATGTTTAATTCCCCTCCAGAAGCTAAAGTACCCGCGTTGTATTCTTTGGGTTTGCTATAAAAAGTCCCAGATTGCTTCGAGTCCCAGGTTAATAAGCCTTCGCTGACTTGTGCTTCGTTAACAACATTTCCTCCAGCACTAATCGTTAATTTGCTTTCTCCTTCAATCAATCCACCTAGGTTTCGGATATTTCCGTCGACTGTCAGGGTTACGGTTTTGCCAGATATTTCTCCTCCTTCTTGAAGGGTTAAAAAGCCCGAATTCCCGTATTTTTTAACTCCCGAAATTGTTCGGTAGACGTTAGCGACTGGTCTTTCATTGAAGATGCTTCCCGCTTCGATATAAACATCTTCGTAAGCTTTTATCTTTCCGCGGTTTTCAAATCTGTTTTGGATGTCCAAAGTGACATTTTCAGCTAGTACTGTTCCAGTGCTGTCGGTGGTGATTCCATCGTAATCAAGAGGGAAATAAACGACATATTGACCATCTACATACCAAAGAAAAGGCTCGTCGACTTGGGCCAATTGTTCGTCGCTTAAAGCTTGTCCCCAAAGCCAATCGGGATGCTCGGCTAAAATACTTTGGGCATTTGCTTTCAATTCATCAAGCGAGTCCTTTGCCGATTTCCATTCGTTTGTATAATGGCTCCTTCCAACCGTTCTAAACAATTCACTCCTTAAGCTTCTGCCAAGCTCCGAATCGCTTAAACCCGACAAAGTTAATTGCCCAGGAAGCTCTTTGGATGGAGGTATAACGGTACCCGCAGGAAGTCCTATGTTTAAGTTTTGAGACTTAATGTATAAATTATTGCCAGCAACTGTATCTCCGCTGCTGTTCATGTTTCCGGTGAGCGTAATGCTTAGGTTGTTTCCAGCTTCTACTGTGCTTGAAGTTGAAGTTGGTGTATTGTGAGTCCAAGCGTCAACAATGCTTCTATGCTCATAATCAGCGCCGTTTCCAAAGAGAGGAACCTGAGTAGAGGTTGTATTGGCAAAGTGGGTTGTGGTGTTAAAGACGGCTTGCTCGTTGTTAAAGTTATTTCCGGTGATTGTTATGTCATTTGCGGCCTCCATTAAACCAGCTTTGTTTGCAAGTTCGGGAGCGTTAATCATTAAGTTATTTCCAGCCGAGGTTAGACCTAAGCTGTTTACTTTATCCGTCCAGGTTTCGCTTCCAAAGAGAAGTCTTGTCGCTGGGGTTCCAGATCCACTAAAGAAGAAAAGAGGAGTATTGCTCCAATAGCCTCGATGGTAAGCAATTCCTGCGTTGTCAGAACGTTCTCTGTTGCCAGGAGCGACCCAGATATCAACGAAATAGAAGGTGCCATATTCTGCACTCCCAGCTCTTGCATTTCCCCAAGGACCCGGATCAGGAGAAGTAGTTAAATCGAAGCCAAGTTTGCTTTCGTTCACAAAGCTATTGCTTGCTTCAATATTAATATCTCCAGCAGCTTCTATTAAGCCTCCAGAATTTCGGATGTCTTTTCCGGATAAATCAATCTTGCCTCCGCTCAACAAACTGCCGCCATCATTAAGAAGAGAAAAGGTTGCATTTTCTTTGCCTGGAGTGGTGACTCCTTGCATTATTTGCAAATAGCCCCAATTTCCATACCAATCAAAGCTAGGCCCGGAATAAACGAAGATTGTTCCATTGGGTCCCGAATAAAAGTGTCTTCCATCGGCAGCATCCACCAAAGTGGTTTTAGAGCCGTTGGCAGTGATGTCAATATTGCCTAAACTCTCTATTGTTCCTTGGTTCCAAAGCCAATCCCCAATAAATTTAAAGCTGCCAGTTTTGATGGAGCTGTTTGAGCCTTTGTTGAATAAGCTTCCGTAAAAGTCAAAGAGGCCTTTGTTTATGATGGAACCGCTGTTTTCAAGCTCTCCGGTAAAGGCAACAAAAGAATCGCTTTCTATTGATCCTGAGTTTAAGTTGCTTCCATCAACTATTTTAGTTTCGGTTGTCTCGGAAATTTGTTCGGTGAAATCGTCGCTTGTATCATTGGGGGTGCCGTTGTCGTTAACCACATCCTTTAGAGTTGTCTCTGAAACTAAGGAATGAGTAACGAGTTCAAAGCCTCCACCACCGTTAACCAAGTCTTTTGCAATAATGGTTCCCGAGTTATTCACCATTGAATCATAGAGGGACTTGGAAAC
>JANRMG010000263.1:0-16202 GCA_033761855.1 Candidatus Caenarcanales bacterium | reverse complement strand
GGCACGCCGAACCCTACAAGTTATTGTTTAATCATTTCTTGATCAGTTCATTGGGACTTCAATCACTAAAACTTCCGATTTCTCCTTAGCTTGAATTTCACTTCCTTGAATTCCTTCTAGTCCAAGTGCGTCTCTGGATTCAAGCTTTTCATCAGCAACTTCAATTTCACCTTCGATTAAATAAACATAAATTCCATTGTTTGGATCCTTGAGTTTGTATTCGATGGATTTACCTTCTTCGATCGAAGCTAAAGAAAAGAAAGCGTTTTGATTGATCCAGACTGCTTTACCATCTTCGTTGGGTGAAACTACAGTTTCAAATTTGTTTTTTCTGTCGTTCAAGTCAAACTTCTGTTGGTCGTAGCGGGGCTTTATTCCTTTTTCTTTTGGTAAAACCCAAATTTGCAGCAATTCAACCTTGTCTTTCTCAGAATAGTTAAACTCAGAGTGTCTAATTCCGGTTCCAGCCGACATAATTTGCACTTCACCAGCACTAATCACAGAGCTGTTGCCAATGCTGTCTTGGTGCTTTAGGTTGCCGTACAAAGGAATCGTGACAATCTCCATGTCTTGGTGTCCATGCATTCCAAAGCCACCACCGGCGGCGATGCGGTCGTCATTAATTACCCTCAAGAGGCCAAAGCTCATCTTTTGTGGGTTGTAATAATCAGCGAAGCTGAATGAGTGATAACTCTGTAACCATCCGTGATTTGCATAGCCTCTTTCGTTGGCTCTGTGAATGGTTTTTTTAATTGTTTGAGTCATTGTTTTCTCCTTTGTAATTTTGCTAGCCAAAGCAACTAATGAACTGAAAGAAAGTAAAATTGAAACGCAGCTTGCTAGGAATTCTCTTCTGTTCATGGTTTTGAGAGTTTTCAAGCTCTGTATTTTTCAGTAATTACTCTGTCCACCGAGAACCTACCCGCTCCGGTTAATAAAAGGGCCAAAGAAGCACCAAATAAAACGAAGCAATATTCATAACCGTTGTTTTGAAGAAAGAAACCACCCTTCCAGTGAACGGTTACAGCGGCTACTACCATTGTAAAGGCCAAGCTAATAGCTGCTGGACGGGTTAATAGTCCCAAAATCAAAGCAAGTCCACCAAAGAACTCAGTTCCTGCAGCTAAGCTAGCCATGAGCATTCCGGGCTCAAGCCCAATTGAAGACATAAATTTGGCCGTGGCTTCCAATCCGTGTCCGTCAAACCAACCCAAGAGTTTTTGTGCTCCGTGAGCTGTAAAGACTGTGCCAACTGTAAGTCTGAGTATTAAAGCTCCGAGGCTATCATCTGTCCAGAAAAGCTTGTTGATAAATGCTTTATTCATTTTTTACCTTTTATTCAACCTTTTTGATTTCTTAATCTTATTGTAGACAGATTGTCTGTGAATTTCCGTGAGCCTTTTTG
The DNA here is from genome assembly GCA_033761855.1 of Candidatus Caenarcanales bacterium. Lineage (GTDB taxonomy): Bacteria > Cyanobacteriota > Vampirovibrionia > Caenarcaniphilales > Caenarcanaceae > JANRMG01. The sequence goes on along the minus strand of JANRMG010000263.1, from coordinate 14,797 downwards.
TTAAACATGTTCTAAATATTTGAATGATTAATGATTTACTTTTTGTTTATTGATTTAGATTTAAAGCTTGTCTCAGAATAACTTCTAAAGCCCCTAGAAAAAAAGACCCTCCAAAATCCTGAAGAGTCTTTTTGATAAGAAAATTTCTATAAAAATTATTTCTTCGCTGCAGCTGCTTTTTCTTTAATACCTTCAACTTCAAGATTAATCGAAACTTCTTCTCCAACTATCACTCCGCCTGTTTCCATCGCTTTGTTCCAGCTTAAGCCGTAGTCTTTGCGGTTTATTTTAGTTGTTGCGCTAAAGGCCGATCTTTCGTTACCCCATGGATCCTTGACATCACCTAAGTGTTCTACTTTTAAAACCACTGGCTTGCTTACACCATTTAAGGTTAAAGTTCCATTTACATCGTAATTATTTTCATCAATCTTTTTTACCGACTTTGATTCAAAGCTCATCTCGGGGTTTTTAGCTACATTGAAAAAATCTTCGTTCTTGAGATGCTCGTCTCTTTGCTTAAGACCAGTGTTTACGCTTGCCAGTTTGATTTTAGCGTTGGCCTTGGAAGCCTCGGGTTTTTTAGGGTCAAAGTAAAAATTGCCAGCGAAATCATCGAATTTGCCTGTTACATTGCTGATTCCCAAGTGCTTTATTTTAAAACCAACTGTACTATGTGTTTCATCAATTTTGTATGTGTCTGCAAATGCACCGAGAGAAAGAACAGCAGAAGTAGCGAGTGAGAAAAATAATTTTAGATCTTGCTTCATGTAAAGCTCCTTTGCGAGTTTTCTAACTTTTAATCACTTTTTGATTCTAAGCAATAAATTCAAATTTTGGTGAATGTATTTTTCAATCTTTAAAATTACGCCAAAACTTTCTAGTTCTTCAAGTTTGTTCATTTATTCATATGTTTTGAAACTTCCTAAATTGTTTGATTCTTTAGAGGTAGTCTTTGAGTTGCCTTGCTCAGAGGAACGAGTGAAGCCTCTTTTTCGTATAATTCCAATAAGTAATTTAAATCTATTTTTAGTAAGTTTCTGATTTCTTGAACTTTTGAATTGAGTAAAGCTTTAAAGTCCACTTTGTGGAGTTCATCCGTACCGGATTCTTCACCAGCTTTAAGAGCAAGATTATAAACTTGCAATTCATTTTTATCAAAACGGTATATTGGTGGATACAGATTGGAGGAGGCAATCTCATAAATCCAACGATAAAAAGGATTCATGCCTTTACTGCAACCCATAGTAAAACCAATTACAAAAGCCTCATCCTGAGGCAAAAGTCCGCGCCCTAGTAAAATATGAATGCAATCGTGGTTAAATAAGTCAACCGACCCTGGTAAAGCAAGCTTACTTTGTGGGTTCTCAAGCAGTTTAACCAAAAAATGAATTTGCTCCTGTTTATTGCCAGGTAGTGTGTTCAGAACCTCTTTTAGCGTCAAATTACCATTGTTGAGGCCCGGATTCCAATCTTTCCAGTGTTGCTGAGAATTCCCCATAGGAAGGCAATTTAATAAATATCTTTTTTAATAATAAGTTCTTAAATATGTATTCCATTGTTTGGTTATTTTTTAACAATTTTTACTTGTTTGAGACAAGAATGAATTAGTTTGCTGCTTCGAGTAGTAAAGAATCTGTTGAAAGTTTTGCTAAAGTTTTAGACAAACTTATCCAGAAGTTGTTCAGATTTTTTGAATATAAAAATGGAAAATCTAATTTCTTTAGAAATCATTTTGGTTTTAGACGCTATAGACCGCAAACGTAGCTATGCTCAGGCCGCTGAGGAGCTCCACAAGGTTCCTTCGGCTATAACTTATACAGTCCAAAAATACGAGCGTGAGCTTGACCTTAAGCTCATAAACCGCAAAGGCTACCGTGCAGAACTGACTGAGGCTGGAAAAACCTTTTTGGAAGAGGGCAGGCAAGTTCTGGAAGCGGTTAAGTGTATGGTTGAAAAAACCAAACAGGTACAAGTTGGCTGGGAGCGTGAAATAAAAATTGCTTACGATACCATCTTTCAAATCGATCGTCTGTTGCCCTTGGTAAAAAAGTTTTATAAATCTTGTCAGGCACCAATTAAAGTTCAATTACTAGAAGAAGTACTTGGTGGAACTTGGGATTCCATTTATTCGGGCCGGGCAGACTTAGTGATTGGTGCCTCTGGCCAGGTTCTTCAGAGTGGACGCCTAAAATACAAGCAAATAGGAGAGGTGGATTTTGTTTTTGTGGTTGCTCCTAATCATCCATTGGCAAAATCCAAAGAACCGCTCCAGGACGAAGAAATTGAAAAGCACATTGCTGTTGTTGCCTCTGATAGTTCGCGGACGCTCGCTGCAAGAACTTCGGGGCTTTTGTCTCGACAGACCACAATTAAGGTGCCAACCATTAAAGACAAAATTAAAGCGCAGGTTTTGGGCATTGGGGTGGGCTATTTGCCAAAACATTTAATATGGCAAGAACTTAAGAACGGAGAATTAATCGTTAAAGAGGTTGAAAAGAATAAGCAAAGTTCCCCGCTTTACTTGGTTTGGGACTCGCATAACAGAGGTCGGGCTTTAAAGTGGTTTTTGGATGAATTGGAACAGTTTACAATTTGAAAATGCAAATTCAAAAAACTCAACACAAATATTTTTTCTTTAGTCAAACTCAAGAGTCGGTACAATCCTCAGAGGTGGAAAAAGCAAAAGCAGAAGTAAAAGTAGAGGTAGTTATAGATCCTGAGACAAAAAATACAATTGAACTTACTTACGGTTGTGATGCTTTTGAAGATAAAGAGGTAAGAGAGAAATACCGAAAAAAACATGGATGGTAAATAAATGTTTAAGTTTCGTTAAATAAAGAAAACTGCTTTAATTTGTGAAGTAAAATGTATGTACTTTCTTTGAGAATATTTCTATTGATAAAAGTAAAGAACATAAAAATTTTGCATTATCACAGGAATTGCAAGGGCATACCTAAAAGACATCAAGCGCTAGAACTAACAAAATTGCCTCTTAATGGAATTCAATTTGAAATCCCAAAAAATCCTGAAAGATTTAATTTATTAACTGCGGGCATAAAACCAAAAATTAATCCGAAAAATGGCTACTTTACTTGGATTCTTGATGATTTCCATTATGAAATAAGTTTCCATGAAGGCCATAAAGACCACAACAAATTTCCGCATTGGCATTTCCGTTTTTGGTCTAAAGATAGACACTATCAAGGAGCAATAAGAGATAAAAAAAGAACGCAATCATCTGCTCAAGGTATATTTGATGCAGTAAAAAATCCAAGAACAGGTTTAAATTGCTTTAGGCCAGGAGAACATTTCCCCAATGAAATCATTCGTGTAATTAGAACGCTGAATTCTTAATAGATTTGGTAAAGAAATTAAAAGAATAAATTTTCACAAGATTAATCTTAAAGTTTCTGTTAAAAACTCACTGAATTAAAGATTTAAATATTAGTATTCATAATCTATCATTTAATCACAATTTAAATGCTTTCCAAAATAAGGCAAATTCTTTCAAGGTCTACCAACAAAGTGGTTCGATACTATAATCCAAACACACGTAAGTTAGATGTTCATCCTGCTCCGGGTGAGATTTACGAACATAAGCTTCTCTCAAATGAAAGATGGGATATATTAACAAAAAGAGTAGTTAAAGAATCAAGACAACAGAAGTTTTTTCAAAGACTTAAAGCTCTTGGTGCAGCTTCACTGGCGACATTTACAGCTTTTACTTTAGCTTTTCCATCGATAAGCTTAAACGGATTTTCTCACATTCAGCGTTTCTCAAGAGAAACCTCTGAGAAATTAGACAACTTTATTGATCCACCAACAGCTTTTGAAAAGTGTCCAACAATTATTGGGAGCAATATTCCACAAATCACCAAGCACAGTCTTAGGATTGAGAGGAATGCAAAGATAAATGAATATAGAATTAAAGGCCCTGTTGAAATGACTGTTGGGCAAACGAAGTTCACATTTGAAGTTAATAAAACTGTATCTGAATTTACATCCGAGAATGCAGTTAATCAGTTGCTTTTGGATTTGCAGAGAATAGCCGAAAATGGCTCTAAACCAATTTTGAATGCAGCGCTTTGTGTTAATGCATTCAGCTCCCAAGGTTCTTTAAAAAACCAATCTTCAATAACTTCGATTGTGGATGAGTTTAAACTGAGAATAGGATCGGAAATTCTTTCGGTTAATGGATTGAACCTTAAGCAAGTTGATAATTCGGGTTGGTTGCCTCTAGGAGATTCTTTCGGGCAAGATTTGCAAAAATCAAGAGATGAAATGGCTAATGCAATTTGCCAAGGTTATAAGAGTTCAGCTGCCTTGAATGGAGGTCTAAGCTATTTAGGGCCCTCGTCTTCTAGTCAATATCTTCGTTTTTCTGTTGCCCCTCGATTAACAGAAGCAGGATGTGAGGAAGATCTTAAACAAACATTTTTAAATCCTTTGCTTGCATTAATGGCCGTAGATGCTGCTCAGTCTAAAGACAATTTCCGAGCTAAATATTTAAATGGAGAAGGAAACGATTATCCTAAAGCCGGTTTTTACGATTTGAAATCTGGAATAACGTACTGGGTGAAACCAACAAGGTTTACACAAAGGCAACTTCGTGATTTGTCAAAAATGAATGGTGAAGTTTTTATACAACAAAATAATGGTCTGGGTGATACCTCTTTGCCATTTTCTTCTCAGGCAACTTCAGAAGCACTTTCTATTCTTGGGGTTTCTAATAACTAAAACAACTTAAGCTCAACACTATCTTCCAAAGTGCTTCTTCGAAGCTCGTTGGCTGCGAGGTGGGCCTGGCGGGTTGGCTCCGGTAAGCGATATCCCGTTAGGCATTTCTTTGTCCATTTGATCGCTGTTTCCAAACTTATTTTGTGTCCAACGGAAACATAAACCGGCTGAGTTTTGGCTTTTGTTCTTAAAGTAGCGCCAATAGTTTTTCCTTCCCAAACTAAAGGAACCGTGTCTCCGGCGTTTGGGTCAAGCTCTTCTTCCGCTTTTCCAACCAAAATTTTCTTGGCTATTCCAATTGTCGGGCAATCCAAAATTACACCCAAATGGCTGGCTATTCCCAACCCTCGTGGATGGCTGATTCCGTGTCCGTCGACAAAAATCAAATCTGGTTTTTGTTTTATTTTTTCAAAAGCTTGAACCAGAGCGGGTACTTCCCTGAAAGCCAAAAAGCCTGGTACATAAGGAAAGTTGGCTTTTTCGGTATGGCCCGATTTTTCGTTCATTTTCAGCGTTGGTAATTCCAAACAAACGATGGTTGTATAAACTAAGTTCTCTGGATCTCTTGGATTGTTGCTTGAATCAACACCGCCAATAAATTTTATTTCTTCAAATCTATCCTCTTGAATTACTCTTTCGGCCAAGAGCTTTTGGACTTTGTTTGCCTCTTGCAGGTCTTTCGGGTGGAGCCATTCACTGGGGATGGTGGACATAAAAACAAAGATTCAGTAAATCAATTTTAATTATGTTTACTTGCTTTAATCTTTAGAAGCTGTTTAATTTATTTCAACATCTGTGCCAATGGTTGGTAATCCAGCTAGTCTCAGGTTGGCGTTTATTTGCTTGAAGCCGTCGCAGACAGCCATTGCAATTAATGTGGCATAAGGTTCTAAATGTCTTGTATCAAAGTTTTCTGGGTCTTTGATTGCGTTTGCATGTTTTAAAGCCCACATGTAGCGATCCTTTGCCTTTTTGTTTCCCCTCAATATAACGCTGAAATTAAGACCAAAGATTTGCATAATCATTCTTAAAAAGATTCTTGAGGTTCTTCCATTGAAATCTACAAAAGGATGGATTCTAACGAATTCATAAGTGATTTGAGCGGCAATCATAAATTTATCAGCGTTAGGATCGCTTAACCCTTTATCTATTAATCTATTTGCTCTATTACAGAACGAATCCATAATTTTGTCTAAAAGTTCATGATTTGGAAATGTTAAATCTAATACTTCTTTAAGAAAAACTGGTTCTCTTCTATATTCGCCAGCTGGTTCAGTTAGTCCTCTTGCAAGAATTTCATGCCAAGCTTTTATTTGTTTTTCGGAAAAAAGTGGAAAGCAAATTTCAGAGTTTCTATATTTGAGAAATTGGTCACCAAGCAACATACTGCTTATAACCGTACTCCAATGCTGCATTACTTCTTTATATTCTTTAAATGATTTTCCATATTTGGTAACTTGAACTTCTGAATTCTTAGTTTCAAAAATGGAAAAAACGTCAGTTTCTCTCGTAAAAGTAATTTCATTAATATCGATTTTATATTTTTTCTTTAGTTGTTCAAGCATTCTCTCCGTCTCACCCAGTGTCTTAGTTCCTGCACCTTCAATTCGATTACTTTCAAAAATAAGACGAATTATAGAGTTGTTTCCATAAGAAATAACTTCGCTTTGTTGTTCTGAAGATAAAGAAGAAAAAACAGCAGCCTTCATATACTGATCAGCTGCTGTTTTCCATTGTTTGTAATTTTTATACCAAGGCTGTTTCTTATTAGGCATAAGCCCAATTTTAACCCTTAAGCGGCTACTTTACTACCTAAAGCCTTCTTCACTAACTCAACCATCTCCGATGGAAGCTTAGCAACAGGAACTTTGGCCTTAGCAAAAGCTTTTTCCTTGGATTCCACGGTTCCCTTGTCGCCCGAAATGATTGCTCCGGCGTGGCCCATGCGCTTACCTTCGGGAGCGGTTCTTCCAGCGATGTAAGCCACAACTGGTTTTGTAATTGCACCAGAGGCAATGAGCTCAGCGGCGTTCTCTTCAGCTGTTCCACCGATTTCGCCCATCAAGCATATTACATCGGTGTCTTTGTCGGCTTCAAACAATTTTAAAACATCAACAAACCCTAGTCCTGGAACTGGATCTCCACCGATACCAACACAAGTTGATTGACCCAATCCTGCGTTGGTTAAGCTTAAAGCAACTTCATAAGTTAAGGTTCCAGAGCGGCTAACCATGCCAACTCTTCCTGGTTTGTAAATCGAGCCGGGGTGAATTCCAACGAGGCACTCTCCAGGAGTGATGACTCCGGGGCAGTTTGGTCCAACGACGGTAATGCCACGCTCGCGGGCACGGTCTTGGATTTTAACTTCATCAAGCGGAGGAATTCCTTCGGTGATGATAATTAAAAGCTTGACATTAGATTCAATTGCTTCATAAGCGGCATCTTTGGCCAAAAGTGGTGGCACAAAAATAACCGAAACGTCAGCACTGGTCTTTTCTACAGCTTCGGCAACGGTGTTGTAAACCGGTACACCGTGAACGTCTGTTCCGCCTTTGCCGGGGGTGACGCCAGCCACAACTTTTGTTCCATAGTTAAGCATCAACTTTGTATGGGTTGAGCCCATGCCTCCAGTAGCGCCTTGAACTACAATTTTAGAATTTTTATTTAATAAAACGGACATTTTTTCTTCCTTTTTGTTTTTGTGTTTCTTGTTTGTGAAACCCTCCCAGCCTCTCTTATCAAGGAGGAGCAAAAAAACTTCCCCCTGATAAGGGGGATTGAGGGGGTTTTGTTTCTACTTACTAGCTCCGACAGCAGCTTCTACTGCTTTGTCCAAGTCATCAATGAATTCAATTCCAGTTCCATTTAAAAGCTCTCTGGCTTTGTCTTGGTTGTTGCCAAGCAAGCGTACAACTAGTTTGAGTTCTGGATATTTTTTCTTAAAGTCGATCAAAGGCAAAGCAACCTGGTCGCAAGCGGTGATTCCACCAAGGATATTGATGAAAATAATTTTTACTTGAGGATTGGTTGCTACAAGACTGAGAGCGGCATTTACTTTGTTGCTGTTAGCTCCGCCACCAACATCCAAGAAGTTGGCTGGCTTTCCGCCCTTAAACTGAACCAAGTCCATGGTTGCCATGGTGAGCCCAGCTCCGTTGCAGAGTATTCCAATGTTGCCTTCGCCCAGTTCAACAAGGTTGAGCCCAGACATAACCGCTCTTTTTTCTCTTTCGGAGACATCGGTTAAGTGGTGAATTAAGGTTCCAGCAAATTTAGGTTGTCTGTCAATAGCGTCGTCGTTTACGGTAATCTTGCCGTCCAAAGCGACGATAGAACCATCTTCGAGTTGAGCCAAGGGGTTGATTTCGGCCAAGTCTAAATCGTATTTTTCGTAAAGAGCATAGAGTTTATCAATGATTCCGCTGATGGTTGTAAACTCTTTACTCGAGAGGCCCATTTCATAAGCCAATTTGCGTCCCAATTGTGGGCTGTACTCTCCCCTTACTGGAACAATTTTGGCTGAACCAGAGGTTTCAATTTCCATTCCACCTTCGCTGGAGCCGATTAGAATTGGACATTTGTAGTCTCTGTCTAAAGTGATTGCTAAATAAAATTCTTTTTTAATAGGAACTTTCGGATCGAGTAATAAACAAGGTGGCTTCTCTCCCTTGATTGGAAGGTTGAAAAGAACTCTTGCGACTTCAATGGCTTCGGTGGTGTCTTTGGCAAACTTGATGCCGCCAGCTTTTCCTCTTCCACCTGTTAAAACTTGGGTTTTTAAAACGATTGGGAAAATTAATTTTAAAAATGCTATTTCTTCTGGGTAATGGATTACCTGAGAACCGCTTGGTACTTGAATGCCAGCCTCTTTAAAGAGCTGCTTAGCTTCGTATTCAAAAAGTTTCAATTTTAAAACTCCATATTAATGTAACCAAAAAATCTTAGCGTATCTTTTGGTTTGCTTTCATGAAATTCTTTGAAACTTGGAACTAATTAAGATCCTCTCTGAGTCTTAACCGCCTTGATTTTTGGTTGAGCATGATGAATTTAGTCTTACTTGCTCTTTATCGATGCGGTGAATTTCAGCGGTAATAGAGTCTATTCTTTGTTCTAATCTGTCAAAACGTTTCTCAAATCTATGCTCTAAGCCATCAAATCTTTTATCCATATAGCCCAATAAAAGCCAAAGTGATCCTATAACAATTGCCAAAGATTGCCATAGCTGAAGGTTCTGAGTAAAAAAATTGGGGGATTTTTCATTCATGACTAAATTGTTCCACAATTTTGTGGTTTAATGCCAGCCTAAATATGAAGAATCAATAAGCAATCAAAACGGTTTTCTTCAACTCGGCTTTTCCATCTATAACTACTATTTGGTCGATCTTTGATTCTTTAAGTTGTTTTTTCAATTCATCAACAATAATAATAGTTGGCTCTTCTGGTGGTTGTGGTTCATCTACTTCGGCCGATCTGCGGCAGTTATCTCGATAGCTATTTGGCCCATATTCGGTTGCTTTGGATTGGTTCATAATTAAGCCGCTTACCAAAAGCGCTAAGAAGCAAATAAGCAAAGAAAATAAATTTTTAGTTGTTGGTTCCATGGCGATTAAAGGTCGTTTGGAGTGATCTTTTAGAACCCAAAAAAAAGAGAGGACTAATTAATCCTCTCTCTATAACGGAAGTCTTGTAGGGTAGGGTGTAGGGTTAAGTAGGGTGTGAAATGAGGAGTGTAGGGTTTAAGTAAAAGAAACTTCCGTTTAGGGCTTTAAGAGAAGTATTGTCTAGTCTTTAGAAAACCTTTCGTTGGTCTTCGCAATGTATTAAGGTAATTTACTGCCAAAATCGAATGATTTATTAAAAATGTTTAAATTAAACCCGATTATTGTTTTTGAACCTGATCCATAAAGAACGTAGATTGCTAAACAAGTTTTTCACAAAATCACTTTTGGCGGTTTTATCATGATCGTGCATCCAGAGCATGTTAATAATAGTAGACACGCCGTAAGAAAGGCTGAGAAGTGCTCCTGTAAGTCTATATTCCTTAAGGTTGCCTGGCTTGAAGACATCCGCAAAGATGGAGACAATTAGTGGCAAACGGCTGATTTGCCCTAATTGCCAGCCGAAGGATTCCGTATTGTTTCTAATCTCGTTATTATCTTTGCTCAATGGGTGTTGGACAAGGTCTTCCTTAGGCAATAAATTGCTGACCAAAAGTATTCCGGTAGAAACAAAAGCCAAAAGAGCATGAGCGAAATAGCCAAACATTGGCAAACGGCTTTTTAATGCTAAATGTTCGTTTTTTTTGTTCCATAAATTGCCTTCTTTAAGGTTCTTGGGAAGCTCTTTCCAAAAAGTAAAAAAGCTTTTAAATTGGAAATTAGCCTTTTCAAAGAAGTTTTCGTGTTTATATAGTTCTTTTTCTATATCATGTTGTTTGTTGATTCCCCATCCAATGGCTATAAAACCGGAAGCAAAGTTGTAAAAAATATTAGCAAATCTTTTGGATTGCTCATCTCCAAAGGCCATAAATCCGTTAACTACCATTCTAATCAAATTTCCGATTGAGCAAATTGGTCTTACGTAGAGCTCACCCAAAAAACTAAGTAAATCAAGAACAGCGTTACTTAAAGAAGCAATTGATAAAGATTTTTTTGCAGGTTGTGGGATTGGATTAATCACAGGCGGATAAACATTGTTAGAAGCTTGAACTGAAGATGTTTGATGATTGAATAAACTATTGAGAAGAGGCAAAAAAGCTAAAAAAGGTACAGCCACAAATTCAGCACGAACAGCATTGCTGGAAATATCTTTAATCTCTTTATTATTCAAAAAGAGGTTATCCAAGCTGCGAATTGGTCTTTCGGAAACAGCAGGTCTAGAAGTAGATCTGGAAATAGTGTTCGTTTTAGGAATCAATTTTGTGTTGTTGTTTAGAAAAAAATAAGAAATTAAAAAAGAAATTTATTAGAAAAAAACTAATAAAAAGATTTAAAGTTTCAACAACAACAATTTAAAGCGTTTTTTAAGTCATTAATTAAATCGTCAGCACTCTCTATTCCTGCGGAGATTCTAACTAAAGAAGGAGTAATTCCAGCGTCGATTCTTGCGGATTCGCTCATCGAGGCGTGGCTCATACTCCAAGGTTGTGCAATTAAAGATTCAACGCCGCCAAGCGAAACTGCCAGCTGGAAGAGGTCCAAGCTGGAGAAAAACTGATTAATGTTAGCTTTTTCTGTATCTAGCACGAAAGATAACATCCCGCCAAAGCCGAGCATTTGTTTCTTAATTAAAGCATATTGCGGGTGAGAAGTGAGTCCGGGAAAGTAAATATCTTTTACAAGTTTATGATCCCTTAAGAATTCAGCGATTTTTATAGCGTTTTGCTCGTGGATTTTCATGCGGTGAGGGAGAGTTTTAACCCCACGTAAAACCAACCAAGAATCAAAAGGGGCTGAAGTCAAGCCCATACAATTAGCGTAATAATGTACTTTTTTAACAAGTTCTGGTGTCTTCGCAATTACCGCTCCACCGATTACATCGCTGTGTCCATTAATGTATTTTGTCGTTGAGTGAACCACAATATCGCAACCTAAGTCCAGAGGCTTTTGGAAAATAGGCGAAAGAAAAGTATTATCCGAAACTAAAAGTATATTTTCGTTGGCTTCTTTGGCGGTTTTGACCACCGATTTGATATCAACAATTTTAAGAAGAGGATTGGATGGAGTTTCAATCCAAATCATTTTAGTATTTGGTTTAATAGTCTTCTTTAGCAGATCTTGGTCGTTTAAGTCTTTAACAAAGGTTACCTCAATTCCCAGTTGAGGAGCGACGGAAGCAAAGAGTCTGTAAGTGCCGCCATAAATTTCGCAGCTGGTAATTAAATGGTCACCACTTTTTAGTAAAAAAAACACCGTCGAAATGGCCGACATTCCACTCGAAGTCGTCGTTGTACCGCTCCCGTTTTCAAGTTTTGTTAAATTTTCTTCTAAAGCTTTGCGAGTTGGATTGTCTGTGCGGGTGTAGTCAAACTCTTGTTTTTCACCGAGTTCTTTTATGCAAAAAGTAGAGGTTGTATAGATAGGAGTAGAGACAGAACTATATTCTTTGTCCTTATAAATTCCTGTATGTATAACTGAGGTTTCAATATCCATATTTTAAAGATGGTAATAATAAGTAAGTTTTGATAAAAAGTATTTTCTGCAAATATAGCTTGCAAAAAAATGTTAGCTTGAAAAGTGGCTAATATTCAGGCTTTGTTAGAAATATTAATAATTTATTAGGATTTCTTTTTTTGAGTACTTGACTTAGTTTAAAATTCATAATAAATTAATATTCAAGAATCTTATATAACTTATAAGTTTTTGGTCTAAGTCTTCAGGGTTAAGTATTAATGAACGTCGGTAAAGTATACTTGCGAGCGGTTCCCCAGGCACTTCATTCTCAAGCTAAAAGCAAGACTATGAAAAGTAGTCCAAAATATATGCGTTCAGATTCTGCAAGTGTTCATAAATCAGGCAGACTTCATAGTCCTGATGGTGCTGGAAATGCATATAAAGCTTTAAAAGCGTTTTTCTTTAATGGCTAATTTGATTTATTAGCAAGCTATACTTATTAAATGCCACAAACAATTAGCTTAACAACCTTGGGTTGTGCCAAAAACCTTTCGGATTCCGAGAATATGCTTGGATTGCTCCATTCATCGGGGTTTCAAATCACCACTAGTCCGAGCCAAGCCGATATTTGTATTGTAAACACTTGTACTTTTATCTCTGAATCAACGAATCAGAGCTTGGACACTTTGATTGATTTGGGTGACCAAGGCAAAAAGCTGATTATAACCGGTTGTTTGGCGCAAAGATATAAAGAAGAACTTTTTAAAGAAATCCCGCAAGTTAAAGCGGTGCTTGGTACTGGAGACATAGAAGAAATTGTTGGTGCCGTCCACTGGGTTGCTAAAAACGAAGAACCAAAGAGCTTCTTCGGGGCAAAAAAGGGTTATGTTGCTCCCAGCGCTGTTCCTCGCATTCGTTTGTCGGGGGGAATAAGTGCTTACGTTAAAATCTCTGAAGGTTGCAATCACCGTTGTTCTTTTTGTATTATTCCGAGCTTGCGAGGCCAGCTGAAGAGCCGCCCTATTGAGGACATAGTCAAAGAAGTGCAAGAACTCTCTGATAGCGGGGTTCAAGAGGTTATTTTAATAAGCCAAGATTCAACTGCTTACGGTATAGATTTGTATAAAGGTCAATGGAAGCTTGCAGAGCTTTTAGATAGAATAGCCACCGAAACCAATATTCCGTGGGTTCGCTTGATGTATTCCTATCCCGGGGAAGTAACCGATGAAATGCTTCAGGTCATGGCTTCGCACAAAGCCCTTCTAAAGTACATTGATATTCCTTTGCAACACTCTCATCCAGAGACCCTCAAGCGGATGAAGCGACCCGTCTCTTCTGAAGCAACTATTCTTAAAATTAAAGCCGCCATTCCAGAAGTTGCAATAAGAACAACCTTTATTGTTGGCTTTCCCGGAGAGACGGAAGAAGAATTCCAAGACTTGTATAAATTTATCGAAACTCAAAAGTTTGATCGGGTGGGCGTTTTCACTTATTCTAAAGAAGACACAACTCACGGTGCAACTTTAGAGAATCAAGTTCCAGAGAAAATTAAAAAACAAAGGCAAAAAGCGCTTATGCAGCTTCAAGAGGGAATCTCTCTAGCCAAGAACCAAGCTTTAATTGGTACAACACAAGATGTTTTAATCGAAAAAGTTATAAATGACTCTTTGGTTGGGCGTACCTATCGTGATGCTCCTGAGATTGACGGTAAAGTTCTTATTAAAACTGGAACTTCAAAGATTAATCCTGAAAATCTAATTGGAAAATTTTTGAAATGCAAGATTGAATCGGTAAATTCTTATGATTTATTTGCTGAAGAATTTGAGGTTATTTAACGAGAATTTGACTTCATGCTCTTTATATCTGCAAGAGCTCCCATCCCAACTTTCCCCTAAAGGAGGAAGGAGTCAGACTTTAAAATACTTTTAAGGCGGATACATTTTAAAGTCCTGCTCATTAACTTCATCAGGAGCATCATCTGGAAGTTGTTTCTTGAAGAAGGTACTGAAAATATCCGTAATAAAGGCAAGTACAATACTAACGGGAATTAAAACGGCCATTTTGAAACTTGCATCTTTTAGAATAGATGGGGCTTCTAACTTGCTTTTTTGCAGGCCTTCTAAAATACTAGGGCAGCCAAGGACTTTCTGAAAAACATCTGCAGAAAAATTTCCAAAGCTCGATACAAAGGGATTGGTTTTACCGCCAATTTCTGATTTAAGCCATTTACCTGCTTCATCGAAGCTTTCTAAAATATTTGTTTTTGGATCGCTGAGTTTTTTGTTTATCTCGGTTTTGTTGCCGCCAAATAAATTAGCGTATCTGTCCATCAGCAGATTGAGTCCTTGTTTTGTTTTATTAATAACTTCGTTAGTGGGATTGTGATGCTGTGCTTTGTGGTAAAAATACCAAATCTTTTTGGTCACTCCAATCAAAGATAAAAATGATAAAGAAGCCGCTTTAGCAATGAATCTGCCCAAGGTCCAATCACTTTCTTCCGGAGTTAATATTTTTTTGTTGCGATTATCTATGAAGCTTTCAACGTGTTTTTCTACCTGATGTTCGAATTGAACCAGTCCCTCTCCGGCTGCTAAGCCAATCAAAGCATAAATCGCGGCAATTACGGGGTTTTTACCGTGTGCAAAATCAAGTGCAAGAATTAAAGCAAAGGCTCTTTCGAGCAAACCTTTAAGAAAGTGGTGTTTTATAAAGCTCCAAAAACTTTTAGCATAATTTTTGTTTTCGCTCTCTTTGTGGGTTATTACAAAAGTTTGTAAGTTCACACTCGTTCCTGTCTGAAGATTGTTTGAATTTGAGACAGAGTCAAAAGAATCTTGATGATGGAAATTATTTATGTAAGTTGATGTGTTTGAATTATTATGAACTGAATAATGCTTTTGAGAATCTGGATTTATGGCTTGAACTGGCATAATAAAAATAAAATAAAT
>JANRMG010000262.1:0-2603 GCA_033761855.1 Candidatus Caenarcanales bacterium | reverse complement strand
CATCAAGGTCGAAGCTTAGTCTAAACAAATGGCTAATTGTTTTACAAAAATGCAAAGCCCGCTTGGAGAGATACTTTTAACCTCTAATGGTGAAGCTGTAACTGGACTCTATACTAATGAACACAAAGATTATTCTAAAGTTCAAACCGGTGAAGAAAGTACTTTACCTTTCCAAAGTGTTATAAAACAGCTTAATGAATACTTTGATGGAAAGCGTCAAGTCTTTGATTTACCTTTGGCTGCCGAAGGCAGTGAATTTCAAAAGCGAGTTTGGAAAGCTCTACTCGAAATTCCTTTTGGAGAAAGCAAAACCTATGGGCAAATTGCAAAGCAGCTTGGTGACTCTAATGCTTCTAGAGCAGTTGGTTTGGCCAATGGTAAAAACCCAATTTCTATAATCGTTCCCTGCCACCGGGTTGTTGGTGCAAGCGGAGAACTTACAGGCTATGCTGGTGGCCTTAAAGCCAAAGAATGGCTGCTAAAGCACGAAGCTAAATTCTCTAACAAAGAAAGCACTTTGCAGCTTCAGATGAATGATTTGTTATTGAATTTGTAAATTAATTATGAATTCAAAGTCGAATTAACCAAAGAAGCAATCTGTTCCAGTGAGCTTGATGAAGCATTATTAGTTGTCATGCTCTCGGACTGTTTTTTTTTGATTTCTTCCACTTCTGTTGTTGTGAGCTTACCGTCTTGGTTTGTATCTCCAGCAAAAAGTTTGTCGGCTATTTCACTCGCTATTTTGTCGGCTCTCTCCGACATTCCACCTTGCCCACCTGAATTGGAATCTGGAGCATTTTGCTGCATATCATTTTTTATGTTTTGAATCAATTGTTCCTTGGTAACTCCCTCGGCTGTTACAAATTTGCTTGGATCTGGTGGTTGTGGTCTGTTTCCATTGTGTGAATGCTGTGCCTGCATTTTTTGTATGCTCGCTTGTAGCTCTGTTTGGTCTAAAACACCGTCGCTATTGGTATCAGCTTTAGCAAATAATTTTTCATCCATTTTGCTATTACTGGCATTCCCTATGGATGGAGGCTTGGGTAAGTTCTTTAAGGCTTCTAAAAATTTATCTTTGGTGACCACTGTCTGTGTTTGCCCATTGGAACCAGTTGTTTGGCTTCCGTAATTCGATAAAAACTTTTTGGCGGCTTCTTCAGCTGAAGGTGGCTTAGGGCTACCATTAATTTGTGAGGAATAATTTGTATTACCAAAAATCGGAGAAATACCATTCATAGTTTCTAATCTCGTTTTGTTTTATATCCTTATTAAACCCACGAAAAGTTGCATTAGAACTATCAAAAGCGAGGGTTTACCCGATAAAGTCACCAAGTGGTGACAGAATCCTCCAAATGAAGGGGAATTTCTGAAAAACAAAATATTGTTTATTTTTTGCGCAAAAATTCTAATTACTGAGTAAACTCATTCAGTGATGGAAAGCAGTAAAAAAGAGAAAACTAAACAAAAGATAATCGAAGCGGTCGGTAGCATAATTGCCGAATCCGGTTTTCAAAATCTTGGGATAAATGCAATTGCCCGCGAAGCGGGAGTAGACAAGGTTTTAATTTATCGTTACTTTACAGATCTGCCGACTTTGCTTAGACAATTTGCTTTACAAAGCAACTACTGGCCTTCACTTGCGGAATTTGTTGAGCATTCTCCAGCACAACCTAATGAGACTCCTGCTTCACTTGCAAGTAAAGTCCTTATTAATTTGCTACACGAACTTCAGAAGCGTCCAATGACTCAAGAAATAATTAAGTGGGAGCTTCTTGAAAAGAACGAATTAACTGAAGAGTTGGATAAAGCCCGCAAAGAAATGATCCGTGAAGGCTTAGAGTCAATGAAAGAACTGGCACCGGGAATGATGCCTCCAAGAGATAAAAAATTCTTGGCCGTTCACGCAATTGTTTGTGCAGGATTAGTGCATCTTCTGCTCCACTCAAAAAATAAGGAAGAATTTATGGGTTTAAATTTAAAAACCAAAGAAGACTGGCAGTATGTAGAAGAAGGCGTAAAACTTATTTTTGAATCTTTGTAACTTTGAGATAGGAGGCCTTAGTTGCTTGGTTTCATTTACTAACTAATAGTGCGGATTTTTCAAGGATTGAGAAACAAATGATAGTAAGAGATTAAGGAAAAAACAAAAACATACCACTAGTGTCCCACGAAGAAATCCAGTTCTAGAGAGGGAGTATAGAGATATGTAGTTTTTGTTTTATAATCTAAGTTTGAGAACAAGCTCTGAATGGGAGTTCGTTGAAAAAGGATGTTGCAAAAAAAGTGTAATATTTGTGACAACTCTGTCTTGATGTTTATTGTTTTTTTGAAAATAGCTACCAATAAATAAGCACAAATTGCAATCCAAATTTGAAGCTTAACCGCATTCTCTGATTGCCCGAAGAAACGCTCTATGTGCAAGTTTTGCTTTATCAATCTAAAGAACAATTCAATCTGCCATCTTTGCCTGTATAGCTTGCAGATGAATAAGGCGTCTAAATAAACAACCCCGCTGCTTGCGGCGGGGAATGAACCCAGAGCGATCCATCACTGTATGAAGCTTTATGCCTGACTTGGTGCTTCTAAATTCAGCCCATTCATAA
>JANRMG010000261.1:0-4217 GCA_033761855.1 Candidatus Caenarcanales bacterium | reverse complement strand
GGCCGATCTGTCAGCGATCTCTCGAAAGAAGCGCTCCAGGTATTGCAGCAGACTGTAAGAGAGATTAGAAGCTTGAACTCATACAGTTTAAGGTTGAAAAACGATCCAAGTCTTTTAGTTATGAGTTCTGAAGATATAGCTAATGCATTATTAAAAAACATGAACCCGGCCCAGTTTTCTAATCCTGGGGATATACCTTCCAAAGATTAGTTTCGGGTTTTAAAGATTTAATAGAAAACCCTTATTTAGTTTAACAGTTTCTTTATTTGCCTCTTTAAAACTGAGGAAAGAGCTTTTAAACTTATGACATTTAAAAAAATTCTTTTTCTTACTAGTCCCGCTGGACCAATTGGCTCCGGTGAAGGAGGCGGGGTTGAAACCAACTTAATTAATCTGGCTCCCCTTCTTAATTCAAAGGGGTATGAAGTTGCAATTATTGCTCCTGAAGGAAGTATTGAGTTCCATCCAAACATAAAAATTTATCAGGTTCCTGGAGTTTTACCTGTTTATGCTTGTACAGCAGAAGCTTTGGGCCCCAATTTAGTTGATTCAGAGGGGGTTGTCCGCCGTATGTGGCAAAAAGCTAAAGAACTGGAAACCAATTACGATATTATTGTGGGAATTAATTACGATTGGATAGCCTATTACGCCAGCACTTTTTTCTCCAAGCCAGTAGGTCACATTATTAGCATTTGCTCCCAAATCAAGCATGTTGACGAAATCATCGGCGAGATATATAAAACCCACCCTTCAAGACTCGCAGTAAACACTTTGGCTCAGGGAGAAACTTTTGGCTTTGGAAAAGAAGTTGTACCGCTTTATGGTGGAATAAATGTCCACGACTATGAATTTAATTTATATCCGCAAAGACGTCTTTCTTGGGTAGCGAGGATTTCCCCCGAAAAAGGACTGGAAGATGCATTTGAGGTTTCACAATTTTTAGGGTTGCCTCTGGATATTTGCGGAAAGATGCAAGATACAGCTTATTTTGAAAGTATAATCAACAAATATCCGAAGGCAGAATTCGTCTATCATGGTTTTAAAAGCCAAGCGGAAGTTGCAGAAATAGTCAAAAACTCAATGGCTATGCTTATGACTCCTCACTGGGTAGAGGCCTTTGGTAATACTTGCATTGAAGCTATGGCCTGCGGAACACCAGTAATTGCTTACAATCAGGGCGGTCCCTCCGAAATAATTAACGATGGTTTGAACGGATTTTTAGTTGAAACTAAAAACACCAAAGATTTAATTGCTGCAGTAGAAAAAGCCCAAACCCTCAATCGGTTTAACGCTCGTCTTAGGGCCTTTGATTTTACCCTTGAGAAGATGGCTGAGAGGTATTTGGATTGGATGGGATTTGTAATCGCAGCAGATAGAGATTCAGTTCGAGTAAGTTAACAATTCACCAAACTTTTCTTCGCCAAAGATAAGCCTATAGAAGCCCAAAGAGAGAAGAATCATAATTAATCCCGAGAAAAACACATCCGAGAAAAAGTGTCCTCCTTGAGCCAACCTAACAAAGCTAACTATAATTCCAACAAAAAAAGCAAGATCTACGGCAAGCGCTCTCCATTTGGGCGGAGTCAACAAAGCTAAAGCAAAAAACCAAAAAGCTCCACTTGCCTCTCCAGAGGTAAAAGAGCAGTTATGAGGACATTGACCACTTATATACCATGGCGGTGCAAAGTTCATGGGGCCACCAAATTCCACAATTTGGATTGGTCTTGGTCTTCCCCAAAACTCTTTAAAGAAGCTGTTAACAATTAGTACAGGACCCAAAAGCACAACCGAAGAAGTAAAAAGACAAACCTTAAAATCAATTCCCAACAGATCTTTGTTAACAACCCTCCCAATAAGCCAAATGACAAGAATTGCAATTGCTGTAAATGCAATAAACTTAGGGAAATACAGATGAATAAAAACACAAAACGGATGATTGATAAGAAAAAAAGCTCCTTCCTTGTAAAAAAGCTTTGCTATCATCAAATCAAGCTTTGCAAAGCTCACAAAAAAAACAATAATAAACAGTAAGTACCAAGGCAGGTTTTTATTAATGAGTTTTCTTAGTAAAAAAAGAATCATTCGTTTTTTTGAGTTTCTTTTGTTTTTGTGTCACTCGCCGTTGAGGACTTCTCTTCAGTCTCAACAGACTTATCAGTGGAGAGTGTGAGCTGAGTTGCTTCCACCCCATTTGCCATAACACTAAGTTCTGCGGCCTCTTCACCGGGAAGACTACCCCTGTGCCACAAGCTACTCAAAAGGAAAAGACTAAAGATCATCAAGGTCAAAATTATATATCTTTTCTGAGATCCACTACTACCGAGCGAGGCCACTAATCCAAGTAACATGCAGGTTATCCAAATAATAAACATGGTGAGTTTTGGCGAAACTCCTGCTTTAAGTATTCGATGGTGGATATGGTCAGAATCTGGCTGCATAATTGGTTTCCCTTTAATGAATCTTCTGCCAATAGTGAACATGGTCTCGAAGAGGGGGAAGCTAAAAGCTACTAATACCAAAAAGCCAACAGTAGCTGTATTTGGGTTTCCCGAAAGGCTGGCTACTGCCGTTGCTCCAAGGGTGAAACCCAGAAAATAAGCGCCTGAATCACCCAAGAATATTCTCGCAGGGCTATAGTTAAGCCTTAAAAAGCCCATTACGGCACCCGCTAGAGTGGCAGATAAAAGAGCGCCCGCTGGTTGGTTAATTTTGCCATCAAGCAAAATAGCCCAAAGAGATAAGGCTGTAATCATGGCCACCCCTCCGGCCAGGCCGTCAAGGCCATCAACCAGGTTTAAAGCATTAGTAATTAGCACCAACCAACCAATAGTTACAATAAAACTTACAATTGGATCCAGTTCTACTACTCTTGTCTCTGAGAGACCAATTAAGAACAAAGGGTTGGCAAGAAATTTAACTTTTACATCACAAATCCAGGCTACAACAGCTGAAAGGATTTGAGCTGCAAGTTTAAGGGAAGCTGGCAAGGGCGAAAGGTCGTCCAGAAGGCCAACTACAAATATCAATGTCCCTCCAGCTAAAATCCCCAGCAACTCAAAGCGGATTCCGCCAGGAGAATAGCGACCATAGACAATTAAAAAAAGTAAAGAAGCAATAATTAAACTTAAATAAATTGAGACTCCACCCAGCCTTGGAACCGGGTTCTTGTGTATATGTCTACCGCCTGGTTTGTCGAGCAATTTGAGCTTAACCGCCCAATTGCAGATTAGGGGAGTAAGAATTAATGAGGATATGAGTGCAATGGCGAAGCCGAGCACTTGCGAGTCTTTAAGTTCTGGAAGGAAGGGGAGTTGCAAAGTCTTAAAAAATAGAGGGCTATAAAATTTATGAATTGTATCCTTGTTATTGTAGCTTTTTTGGATTGAGGCTTGGGTTAAGTGTTATTTTTGTTTTTTATTTTTATTTAGAATTATATTCAACAGTATATTTAAAATGGCCGAATATAAAAAGTTCTTACAAATGGTTTATTCATGCTTCTAGACATACCCAAAAGAGCCAAGCCCGTCCTCAAGTGGGCCGGAGGAAAATCCTCATTGCTTAAGCAGTTTAAGAGCTGCTTTCCAGAAAAATGTAAAAGGTATTTTGAACCCTTTCTCGGTGGTGCTGCCGTTTTTCTAGCTCTTAATCAAGACATTCCTGCCATTGTCAACGACTCGAATCAAGAGCTCTTTAACATGTACTCTGTCATTCGCGACGAACCCCAAAAACTAATGCAAGAACTTAAAGGGCTTACAGAAAAATATTGCGAAGAATTTTATTATGAACTTCGGACTCTCTCTTTTGAGAGTAAGATCCAAAAAGCTGCGAGAACAATCTTTTTGAACAAAACCGGCTTTAACGGTTTGTACAGGCAAAACTCAAATGGGGGCTTTAACGTACCTTTTGGCAAAAGGAAAAAATGTCCTCAACTTTACGAAGAAGAAAATCTTTTAATTGTCTCTTCCAGACTAAAAAATGCAGAACTTCTTTGCTTGGATTTTGAAGAGGTAATTAATCTATCCGGACCTGGAGATTTTGTTTATTGCGATCCACCCTATCATCCGCTCTCTTCTACTTCTTCTTTTAACAATTATCAGGCCGGTGGCTTCGCTGAGGCCGAACAGAAGAGGCTTACAGAGACTTGTTTTAAAGCCAGTGAAAGAGGCGCGACCGTGGCAATATCAAACTCCTCATCAGCCTTTATCCAAGAAATTTAT
>JANRMG010000260.1:0-10740 GCA_033761855.1 Candidatus Caenarcanales bacterium | reverse complement strand
AAGAAGCAAGATTTTAGAAAAAGCCAGCCAATTAATTTTAAACAATTGTGATGAGCTTGCAAAGCTTCTCTGCAACGAAATTGGTAAACCCATTAAACAGGCAATTCAAGAAGTAAAAAGAAGCGCTGATATTTTAAAACTTGCTGCTGAAGAGGCTTTAAGGATTGGCGGAGAAGTTGTTCCTCTTTCGAGACAGGAAAACAGCAATAAAAGATTTACATACTATAACTATTACCCTCTTGGGCCTGTTCTTGCAGTTACTCCCTTTAATTTTCCATTGGCGACTGTCGCTCACAAGCTCGCTCCGGCAATTGCGGCTGGTAACTCTGTAATTTTAAAGCCCTCTCCTATGGCTGCGATTACTGCTTACAACTTTGTTAAAATTCTTTTACAAGCTGGATTGCCTGAAGAAATTATTTGCCTTCTAAACTGCTCCAATCAGCAAACCGAAAGATTAGTTCAAGATTACAGAATTAAAGCCGTTACTTTTACCGGAAGTTCCAATATTGGATGGCATTTGCGCTCTATTGCTCACCCAGGGACCAAAGTGCTTTTGGAACTTGGCGGAAATTCGCCAGTTATTGTTTGTGAGGATGGTGATTTAAATAAAGCTATTCCAGCTTGTATTAGAGGCGCTTTTGGTTTTTCGGGACAATCTTGTATCTCAGTTCAAAGAATTTATCTACACGAAAGAATCCTTCCAGACTTTCTAGAGCAATTTGTTGAAGCTGCCAAAGATCTTTCGGTGGGTAATCCCTCCGATCCTGAAACTGATTTGGGCCCACTAATCAACGAGGCAGCCGTAAAAAGAATCCATTTGTGGGTTGAAGAAGCTGTCTCGGAGGGTTCTAAGGTTTTGTGTGGAGGAAAGCCTTTGGAAGGAAACCTTTATCCGCCTACTGTCCTTCGTGATTTGAAGACGAAAATGAATATTATGTCTTCTGAAGTTTTTGGTCCAATCGTAAACATTATTAGTTTTAATTCTTTGGATGAAGCAATTGAACAGGCCAACGATACTATTTATGGCTTAAGTGCAGGTGCCTTTACCGAGAGTTTAGATACTGCTTTCGAGCTCTCAAACAAATTAAATGCAGGAACTGTTTTAATAAATGACAGTTCAACCTTCCGAGCAGATGAAATGCCAATTAATGGTTTATCTCAATCAGGTTCAGGATTAGAAGGGCCTAAGTATTTAATGAAAGAATTGTCTAACTTTAAGGTTTCTTGTATCAATTTGGGTTAGTAATCCCCCCTCGAACAAAATCAACCAATGAAATCACTGATGGTTTCTCGTCCCCTTTTAATTTGTGCGTGAGCACGGGTTGCTTGACGGAAGCTGAGAAGCTTTCGGCTAGCTTCATTCTCATAAGGGGGGCAACACTCATTAATCTTTAGCTTTCTATGGTGCGTGTGGGGATTAAAAACTCCAAACTTATTTCCAGATGATAAAGAAAGCTTTTTTATTTTGATATTTATTTCTTAAACGTAAAGAAAAACAACAAATCAAAGCTCAACTAATTTTCAACTATATGAATATTTAGAAAAAAGAGTCATAATCTTAGGGATATAAATTACATTTAGGAGATTTTATAGAGTGTCATCAGGCTCTTTATCGATTGAAGCAAGTAAGAACAATACCGAGTTTGTATTGCGTAGGCTTCATTCACTCACAGGTTTACTGCCTTTGAGCTTATTTTTGGTTTTCCATTTAACCGCTAATAATGCTGCAATTAAGGGCCCAGAGGCTTTTAATTTTGTGGTCAACACTTTACGTTCTATTCCATATTTAGAATTTGTAGAAATTTCAATTTTAGGAATTCCGATTTTATTTCACGGATTATACGGTTTGATTATCACTCCAAATTTTGCTCGCACTGATTTAGTCCACTATCCCAAAGCTAGAAACTGGACTTATTTCTTTCAGAGAATTACTGGAGTTGTAATTTTTGTTTTTATTGCCGTTCACATTTGGCAATTTAGATTTAATGAAGAACTTGATTTTTACGCAGTAGCCAACGCATTAAAACAACCTGGCTGGGCCATTGCTTATACAGTTGGAATAGCAGCTACCGTTTATCACTTCGCTAACGGCCTCTGGAACTTCTTTATTTCTTGGGGAATAACAGTTGGTAAAAATGCACAAAGGGTTTCAGCGGTAATTTGTACAACCATTGGGTTTGTTGTATTAGGAATCGGAATGTCAGCACTATGGGCTTTTTATTCTTCTCCTGTTGCTTCTGTAGAGCAGGTTCAATCTTCTGAAAGACAGGCTGAAAAACTTAATGAAGGCAGAATCTCAAGTTCTGTTCAAAGTACCGGTTTAAACACCGTACAAACTGGTGTTACAGAAAGAAACATAAAATCACAAGAAGCAGCAAAAGCAATCAAGGGATCCCCCGAAGCTTCGAATCAGGCTAGTCAGGTTCTGAATCAAACAACAAAAAATTAACTAAAATCTATACTAATCAATAATTTTAAAGACAAGGTAACAAGAATGAACGATTCAAGCAAAACTAAAGTAGCAATCATAGGCGGAGGATTAGCAGGCCTTGCGGCAGCAATGAAGATTGCTGAAATGTCAGCCGAAAAGAAAAATGTTGTTGTTCAACTCTTTTCGATTGTTCCGGTTAAGCGTTCTCACTCAGTTTGTGCTCAGGGCGGAATAAATGCGGCAAACAAAACGACAGGCGATTCAACTTACCAACACTTTGATGATACAGTCTATGGCGGCGACTTTTTAGCAAATCAATGGCCTGTCCAACAAATGTGCGAAGCCGCACCAGATATTATTGACCTCTTCGACCGGATGGGCGTTCCCTTTAACAGAACCCCCGAGGGTAACATAGACCGTAGACGTTTTGGTGGAACTTTGCACCCAAGAACAGCTTATGCTGGTGCAACTACCGGACAACAATTACTTTATGCTTTGGATGAGCAAGTTAGAAGATATGAAGAAGAAGGCTTAGTTGAAAAATACGAGGGCTGGGAATATCTTTCAACCGTTTTTGATGAGGATAGAGTTGCCTGCGGAATAGTGGCACAAAACTTAGTCACCATGGAAGTTAAATCCTTTCCAGTGGATGCTGTCATTCTTGCTACTGGTGGTCCTGGTCTGGTTTACGGTCGTTCAACCAATTCTGTAAGTAATAACGGCCTTGCGGTTGTCTCTTTGTATCAACAGGGAGCAAAATACGCTAATCCAGAATTCATCCAGGTTCACCCAACCGCTATCGGTGGAGATGATAAGCTTCGTTTGATGTCAGAATCGGCTCGAGGTGAAGGTGGTAGAGTTTGGGTTTGGGGCGATTCCAGCAAAACCTGGATCGATAACGATGGTAACTCCCGTCCTTGTGGTGAGACAGGCAAACCTTGGTATTTCCTGGAAGAAAAATATCCCGCTTACGGAAACTTAGTTCCGCGAGACATAGCAACCAGAGAGATTTTTAAGGTAGTTTACGAATTAAAGCTCGGTATTGAAGGTCGTCCTTTTGTAAATTTGGATGTATCCCACATTGCTCGCGAAAAAGGCAAAGAGTTTTTAGATCGCAAGCTCAAAGGGATTCTTGAAATTTACGAGAAGTTTAAAGGCGTTGATCCTCACAAAGTTCCAATGGAAATTTTTCCTGCGGTGCACTATTCAATGGGTGGTCTTTGGGTTGATGATAGAACCCAAATGACAAATCTTACCGGTGTTTTTGCTGCCGGTGAGTGCGATTACCAATACCATGGTGCTAACCGTTTGGGAGCCAACTCTCTGCTTTCTTGCGTTTTTACCGGACTAATGATTGCTGGACCGGAAGCGTTAAAGTTTGCGACTAACCGTTCAATTCCTGCTTCTCAAGTTTCAAGCAATATTTTTGAAGCCGAAGTCAAAAAGCAAAACGACTTCCTCAATAAATTACTAAATCTTAGCGGACCCGAAAGTCCAAGAAAACTTCACAAAGAGTTGGGCGACATAATGACTGAAAACGTTACCATCGTTCGGGATAATAAAGCTCTCAAAAAGACTGACGAAAAAATCAAAGAGCTTAAAGAGCGCTTCTGGAATATTACAGTACCCGATAAAGCTACCTGGGCAAACCAATCAATTAGATATGCTCATCAGCTTTATCATTTACTTAATCTTGCTCGAGCCATAACATTAGGAGCTCTTAACAGAAACGAATCAAGAGGTGCACATTACAAACCTGAATTCCCTGAAAGAGACGATGATAACTGGCTGAAGACAACAATTTGTACTTATGATCCCTCAACCGAATCTCCAATAATCACCTATGAAAACGTCGATACAACCTTGATCACACCTCGCAAAAGGGATTACACTAAAAAGTCTGTGGCTGCTTCAAAAAGTTAATTCAGGAGGAAGTTTATGAGTGATAATGAAATTAAAGAAAAATATTTGGCTGATGAAGAATTCGAAGAGGATTTTGATGAAGCTGAAGGGGAAGAAGAAGATTTTGATTTAACAACAGAAGAGGTTCTTGAAGAACTCAAAGATGAAATCAGTCTTCAAAGCGAGTTGCTAGAGCGTCTAGTAGATTCACAAGAAGCTCGATTAGAACAAGATAAAAATTTTCAAAATCAATTAATTGCTGTCCTCGAAAAAATCGCTAATAAATAAAATTCAACCAGGAGAAACAATAAGGAGCCAAAATGAGCAGTTCATCAACAGAAACACAAAAAACCGTTAAGTACCAAATTAAAAGACAAATTACTCCCGACTCAGAAGCTTATTGGGAAGAATTTGAGGTCCCTTGGAAGCCAAGTTTAAATATTATTACTCTGCTCATGGCCCAGCACGAAAACCCTTGTACTTCTTCGGGACATAAAACTACGCCGGTTAGCTACGATGCAAACTGTTTAGAAGAAGTTTGTGGCTCTTGTACAATGATAATTAACGGTAAAGTAAGGCAAGCTTGCACCGCTCTTGTAGACCAGTTAGAAGGAACAATCACCATTGAACCGCTTAAAAAATTCCCTTTAGTAAGAGATTTAATGGTAGACCGTTCCAGAATGTTTGATTCCCTCAAGTGGATTAAAGGGTGGGTTCCAATCGACAATACTGCTCCTACCGGCAAAGGACCTTTAGTTCCACCAGCGGAACAGGAAAAAGCTTACAATTTTTCACGTTGTATGACTTGTGGTTCCTGCTTAGAAAGCTGTCCTCAATGGTCTGCCGAAGAAGGCTTTATAGGCCCTCAGGCAATCGCTCAGGCCGTGCTTTTTAATACTCATCCAACTGGCAAATCTCTTTCGGATGAACGTGTTAAAGCCCTAATTGAAAATGGACTTAACATTTGTGGCAATGCTCAAAACTGTGCAGCCGTCTGTCCTAAAGAAGTTGATTTAATTGGAGCTATTTCTGAAGCTAATTGGCAAGCAACTAAATATACTGCAAAGCAATTCTTTGGCGGAAGATAAACTTAGTTTTTTCTAAACCACCTAAAGCTAAAACTTAAGCTGGAGCTTGATTTGAAATTCAAACTAATTTCTGAAGAAAATTTTTTAAATAATCATCCATTGGAACTTCTTTTTTGGTCTGATACTGCTAAAACGGTAGATTTAATTATTGAAAAAGACGATTTAAAGCTGCCGATGCTAAAAAGTGAAAATAATTTTTTTGCTCTAAGCAGCAATAAAATCAAAGAAGATGAACCATACTATTTTTTAATCGACAACAATTTAAAAGTCCCAGATCCCTTGTCTAGAGAACAATCCAAGGACATCCACAATGCCAGTGTTTTAACTAACCCCGCAAAATACCAATGGAAAACTAAAGATTGGAAAGGCTTGGATTGGGATGAGACAATAATTTATGAACTACACTTGGGAACTTTTTCTTCCGAAGGCACATTTGATGGTGCCCGACAAAAGCTTGATTATTTAAAAGAATTAGGTATAACTGCCATTGAGCTAATGCCTATTTCTGATTTTCCCGGGCAAAGGAATTGGGGCTATGACGGAGTGCTGCATTACGCGCCTGACAAAAGCTATGGCACCCCTGATGATTTAAAAAAACTAATTGATGAAGCCCATCAAAATGGGATAATGGTTTTTTTAGATGTTGTATACAACCATTTTGGGCCCGAAGGCAATTATTTGTGGTGTTATGCTAAAAGCTTTTTTAATGACAAATATCACACTCCATGGGGTAGTGCAATTAATTTTGATGATAAAAATAGTGAAGTTGTTAGAGAGTTTTTTATACAAAACACAATTTACTGGCTCAAAGAATTCCGTTTTGATGGTCTGCGTTATGATGCTGTGCATGCCATTTTTGACAACTCTCCAAAACACATTTTGCATGAAATAAAAGAAAGAGCTCTTCAAGAATTACCATCAGATCAAAAAGTTCATTTTATTTTAGAAAATGACAACAATGATTCTGAGCTTTTGCAGAGCCCAAATAAAACAGAAGAAGAAAATAAAAAACTTTATACAGCCCAATGGAACGATGATTTCCACCATTGCTTACATGTTTTAACAACCAAAGAAGAGCAGGGATACTACGAAGACTATACTGAAAACACCTTCGATATGTTGGGCAAAAGTCTGAGCCAGGGCTTTGTCTATCAAGGAGAAATATCAAAACACAGAGAAGGAAAAAACCGTGGTAAATCAACTTCCGAGCTGAGTCCGCTCAATTTTGTTAACTTTATTCAAAACCACGACCAAATCGGGAATCGCGCTTTTGGGGAAAGATTGCACCAATTAATTTCTAAAGAACAATATCGAATGGCAGCAGCTATTTATTTGCTCTGCCCCTCTGTACCTATGCTGTTTATGGGAGAAGAATGGCTCTCTGATAATCCATTTTTATATTTTTGTGACTTTGAGCCTGATCTGTCCGCAAAAGTGAGAGAGGGAAGAGCTAAAGAATTCGCTAACTTCCCTGGATTTAACGATACAGAAAAGCTAAAGCAAATTCCAGATCCAACAGATATAAAAACTTTTGAAACAAGCCGCTTGAATTGGGGCTCTCTAAAAGAAAAAGATAAAATGGAAAATTTTGAATTTTATAAACAGTTGATTCATTCAAGAAAAATAAAAATAAATCCTCTGTTAAAAGGCAAATTTATAGAAAGCGGGTATAAAGTAATTAACGACAAAATTTTAAGTGTCTATTGGTCATTTCAAGCTAACAATCAGCTTAGAGAACAAACTACTAATTTAAATATCCTAATGAACTTTTCTGAACAAGCTACTGATTTAAAAAAATTAATCGCTGACTTTGCTCTCCAAGACAAGCAAAAGAATCCAGAAATTGATTTTGTTTTTCATTTGAAAAGTAGTAATAAATCTACATCTGAACAAAGCAAGCCAGAAGAAAATCTTCAAAGTGGTGAGGTAATCTGCTTTACCTCAGAGGCAAAATAGTAATGGATGAGAAATCACAACTAATTAGAGAGCTTGCCGAAATATATGGAATTGAAGATAGCTATGTGGATTTCCACGGAAAAACGGTAAAAACTTCCGAAAAAACTTACATTGGAGTTCTTGAAGCGCTTGGTGTGAGCTGTAAATCACACAAAGATCTCGAAAAAACTTTAAAGGAAAAATTACTTGATGAATGGAAAAATGTTTTTAAACCTGTCTACGTCATTAAATCCAGTGTTTTAATTTTTGCTATTAATGTTAATCTTCCGCAAGATTATAATTCATCGTTATCTTGGAAGATAGAAACTGAAAATGGCAAGTCGCTTAGCGGAACAATTGACTTTTTAGCTCTAAAAGCAATTGAGCAAAAAAAAATTGACAATGAAGTTTTTATTCGATATGAACTTAAGCTTCCCTCTTTGCCTGATCATGGTTATCACAAGCTTGGTATTAAGGCTGGCACTTTGGGTGAGTTCTTTGCCTCATTAATTGTTGTACCTGATGAATGCTTTAATCCATTAATCAACAAAGAGGACTCTTCGACCCTAAAAATTTGGGGCCCTGGAATCCAGCTCTACACAGTAAGATCCGAGCGAAACTGGGGAATTGGAGATTACAAAGATTTAAAAACCCTAGTTGAAGGATTGCACAACGAAGGCGCTGGAATTGTTGGTTTAAACCCTCTTCACTCTTTGGATCCGTCTTCGCCTGAGGACGCAAGTCCCTATTTTCCATCTTCTAGAAATTTTTATAATTATCTTTATATCGATATTGAAGCTGTTGCTGAATTTCAACACTCGCCGGAGGCAAGGAAATTAGTTCTTTCAGAAGAATTTCAAAACAAGCTTAGCGAAGTTCGGGAGCTTGAGCTGGTTAATTATACAGCTGTTGCAGAGCTTAAACTCAAAGTCTTAAATATTTTATTTTCTTACTTTAAACAACAACATATAGAGAAAAATACCTATCACTATCAAGAATTTGAAGAGTTTGTTAAAGCTCAGGGAGACAGTCTTCATTACTTTGCTTTATTTAAAGCTTTGAACGAGTATTTAAAAAAACAAAATAAAAATGTTTATGGTTGGCAACAATGGCCAGAGGAATACCAAGACCCAAAGAGCAAAGTGGTTGAGACTTTTTCTAATTTAAATAAGGAAAGGATTGATTTTTATAAATATTTACAGTGGATTGGTACAAAACAAATTAATGAACTTTCTAAAAAAAGTCGTGAATTATGTCCTCCAATCGGGCTTTACGGGGATTTGGCGGTTGGCATTAATCCAAATGGTGCTGATGCCTGGATGAATAAAGAAGTTTATTCTTTGCATTTAAGTATTGGTGCCCCACCTGACCCTGCTAATCTTAAAGGTCAAAATTGGGGACTAGCGGCTTTTAATCCTTTTGCTTTATCAAAGCAGGCTTATTTGCCTTTTATCCAAATTCTGAGAAAAAACATGCAGCTTGGAGGAGCTCTCCGCATCGATCATTTCATGTCTCTTTACCGTCTTTATTGTTTTCCAAATAAACCAGATGATAGAAGTCTAAAAGGTGCTTATTTAAAATTCCCTTTGGATGATTTGCTTGGTATTTTGGCTTTAGAAAGCCATCGCAACAAGTGTCTTATAATCGGAGAAGACCTCGGTACTGTTCCACCCATTATCTCCGAGAGAATGGGAACAATGGGCATCATGTCCTACAAGCTAATGTGTTTTGAAAAAGATAGTTTTGGCAATTTTAAATCCCCGGGACAATACAAACAAAACGCTCTGGTTTCTTTTTCGACGCATGACTTGCCCACTCTTAGCGGGTTTTGGAACGGCAAAGGAATTAATGTCCGCGAAGAGTTGGGTTTAATTCCAAGCAAATTGGCTCACAAAAAAATGTTAAAAGAAGGAAACCTTGATAAGGAGCTTTTACTCAAAGCTTTGAATAAAGAAAACCTTCTTCCAGACGGAATTTCAACAGGGCTTGCATCGTCGAGTGAAATTTCCAGTGAGTTAATTCAAGCAGTACATAGTTTTTTGGCGAGCAGCGCGAGCTTGCTTCTAATCGTCCAACTTGAAGATATTCTTCAACAGAGTTCTCAGGTAAATCTTCCCGGAACCAACCATGACGTTTATCCTAATTGGCGTCGTAAGCTTACAGTGAACCTTGAGAATTTATTTCAAGACCCTCGAATTCAAAAGACATTTGCAACAATCCAGGACATTAGAGGCTTCCAATCAAAAACAGAAAAGAAACTTAAACAATTTTCTCAGCAAAAATGTGTAATCCCCTCTTCCACTTACAGACTGCAATTTAATTCCCATTTTAAATTTAAAGACGCAAAAAAATTAATTCCTTACTTTAAAGACCTTGGAATCAGCCATATTTACGCTTCTCCGCTTTTAAAGGCACATTCTCAAAGTCATCATGGTTATGATGTTATTTCTCATACCATGCTAAATCCAGAGCTTGGTACTAATGAAGAATTCGACAGTTTATGTGATGAGTTACTTAAAAACGAAATGGGCTTAATCCTTGATATTGTGCCCAATCACATGGCAAATACCCACGAAAACCAATGGTGGATGGATGTGCTTGAGCATGGCTTATCTTCTTCTTTTGCTAAATACTTTGACATTGATTGGTTTCCTATAAAGCCTCAACTCACAGGCAAAGTACTGCTGCCGATTTTAGGTAGTAGCTATGGCAATATACTTCAAAACTCAGAATTGAAGATTGATTTCAAGGTCGAAGAGGGTACCTTCGTTTTGAGATATTTTGATAAAGCTTTTCCAGTCGACCCTTCAACTTATCCACAAATTTTAAATCACAGGGTTGAAGTCTTAGGTGCCCGTCTTGGAGACAACAATCCAAACTTTTTAGAGTACCAAAGTATTATTTCCAGTCTTAATAAACTTCCTTCCTCAACTGAGACAGACAACAATCGTCGTCTAGAGAGAAACAGAGAAAGTAAAATACTCAAACTTCGTTTAACTAATCTCTGTCATAATGCTCACGCTGTCGCCGAGTTCATTTTTGAAAACACAGAAATTTTTAATTTGCCAAACGACAGCACCAGTCTTAAACTCTTGCATAATCTTTTAGAAAGACAGGTTTACAGACTTGCCTACTGGAAAGTGGCAACCGAGGAAATTAACTATCGTCGCTTTTTTGATATTAATTCTCTAATCGGTGTTCGCATGGAGTCTTTAATTGTTTTTTGGGAAACTCATCAATTTATTTTCAGTCTGATTTCCGAAGGCAAAATCCAAGGCTTGCGAGTCGACCACCCAGATGGACTCTACGATCCAGCGGGTTATTTCAAGCAAGTCCAAGAGGAAATTGCAAAGCTTAAAGGAATTGCAAAAATAAGTGACACTC
>JANRMG010000259.1:0-4412 GCA_033761855.1 Candidatus Caenarcanales bacterium | reverse complement strand
TCGAATGATATGCAAAATAACGTCTTTAGCATAAACGCCCGGTTGAAGCTCTCCTTCTACATTAATCCGTCTAACCTTTAATTTGTTTAAAGAAAGAGTTTGGGTTGCCAGAACATCGCGTACTTGGCTAGTTCCAATTCCAAAGGCAATTGCTCCAAAAGCCCCATGAGTGGAGGTGTGTGAATCTCCGCAAACTATAGTCATTCCCGGCTGGGTCAATCCCTTTTCTGGGCCAACAACGTGAACTATTCCCTGATCTCCGTTTTCAACGCTAAAAAACTTAATTCCAAATTCATCGCAATTCTTTTTTATTGCAACTATCATTTCTTCGGCTAGGCTGTCCTTAAAAGGTCTTTGGCGGGTGTCAGTTGGAATAATATGGTCTACTGTGGCAAAGGTTCTTTCTGGGTAAGGTACTCCAAGACCCAAAGTTCTGAGCATGCCAAAAGCCTGAGGGCTGGTGACCTCGTGAATTAGATGTAAATCTATGAATAATTGGGTTTGTCCGTTTGGAAGTTGTTTTACAGAATGTGATTCCCAAATTTTGTTGAATAAGTTCTTGGACAAGGTCTCTTCCTTTAATATCTTCTGGAGCAAATTTAAGACAATAATTATAACGGTTAATTGTTATGAGTAAACCTCATTTCTTCAGAGTCTCTTTTAATGCCATCTGAGGTTCAAAAAAGATTTAACCTCAGCTTTTTTCTAACTGCAAATTTGTAACTCCAAAGTGAACTTCGGTTGTTTCCACTACTTTTTTTAATTAATGTCCAAACGCAAACTTTCTTTTGTCGGTATTCGTCAGCAAAGAATATTGTTTTACGCCGATTAACGGAAGGTCACAAAGAGTCTATTTATTAACTAATGATGCGGACTTTTAAAAGACTGAGAAACACGTGATGGTAAGAGATCTAAGAAAAACAAAAGAATATCTTTTTAGAAAATTTTAAAAGGGAGGTTACAAGGGGCTTACCGCCAGCCCCTTGCATCCCCGCTCCCGGGACGCGACGCCCCGAACCCTCTATTTTTCTGAAGGTACACCCGTCCAATGCGCCTTCCAGAGGGCAAATGAAGCATAAGTGAAAGCTCATCGCTTCCACTTAGCATCCTGACTCGGGCAAAACAGGATTTTTAACGGCGCATTTCGTCGATTTTAGCCACTTCTTTAATATGTCAAACACGCACCATTAGTTATTAATCGAGATTTCCCTATCCCTTTGGAAGTGCGCGCTTCAATTCTTCAAAGTGCTCATGCAAAGAGTGAGTTTCTACAAAAGTTTTTATTATAGAGGAATCCAATTCATAGCCAATTTTAATTAAATGTTGCAAGTGTTCGCCCGGGCCATAGTTTTTGTTTCTGGTTGAACCCTCGGCATCAATGGGAATTTCTTCAGACATAATGACTTTACCTTGGCAAAAAAATTAAACTTTTTAATTAATTCTTCGAAGTTAGAGAATTAATCAATAACTTACCGGAAAACTTCTGAAAAACTATATTTTACATCTATAATTTTAAGGATCTTTAAATGCTTATTTAAAACCTTGAAATTTAATAAAATTTGTTTGGCTTATAATTCTCATCGGCAAGCCAGTCTGAGCTTGCTAGAAGAGTATTCCAGCATTTTAGATGAAATGAAAGTTGAAGCAATTAAGCTTCCTCTTGGCGTTTTAGAACCTAGCAATCTTATTCCTCATAATGCCGAGTCAATCGATTTAGTAATTGTCTTTGGCGGAGACGGAACCTTGTTAACTGCAGCCAGAAAATTTTCTCCTTTTGGCGTTCCCATTTTAGGGATTAATGCTGGTCATTTGGGCTTTTTAACCGAAGCAAACCGACCCAAAGAAATTAAAAACTTTTTGCTCGAAATTCTTGCTGGCAATTTTCGAGTGGATACAAGAACCATGATTTATGGAGAAGTTGTCAAAAAAAATCCAGAACCACAAGATAATGGACACACCAATTCTTTAGTTGGTTTAAATGATATCGTCATCTCCAGAAGCTCACGCTCACACATTTTAAATATAAATTTAGAAGTTGATGGCAGTGAAATTGCACAATATACCGCTGATGGCGTAATTGTTTGTACTCCGACTGGTTCCACTGCTTATTCTTTAGCTGCTGGTGGTGCTGTGCTCGACCCTAATATCCAAGGTATAGGTGTAATTCCAATTTGCGCACATAGTCTTACAAGCCGCCCCTTGGTGATTTCCGATAGTTCTGTGTTGAGGATTAGCATTACCCCAAGAAATCGTAAACAATCTTTAATCACTGTACAAGCCGACGGACAAGAAACCTTTTTGTTAGAACCCGAAGACTATGTTTTAATTAAAAAATCGGATTTGGTGACTAAGCTCATCAGGTCAATGAATCCAGAAAATAATTTTTACAAAGTGTTGAGTCGCAAATTATTATGGGGGCGTCCAAACTAATGAGTTCATTAAAAGAGGCTTGTGGAGTTGCTGGAATAATTTTAAAAAACCCAGAATCCGTTAAAGAAGCGGCTTATCTTTCTTACCTTTGCGCCATTGCGCTTCAGCATCGTGGACAAGAATCAGCGGGGATTGCTTCGGTCGATGAAATGCATAATCTGACGATATACCGGGACATGGGTCTAGTGAGCCAGGTATTTGACCAATCAAAACTCGATACTCTTGAAGGTCATCTTTCAATCAGCCATGTGCGCTATTCGACTACGGGTGAATCTGAGGTTTGTAATGCACAGCCTCTAATAATGAAGTCCAAGGCTTTTCATAATTTAGCTTTGGCTCACAATGGCAATTTAGTAAATGCAAATCAACTTAAAGAAGAATTGCTCAAAGAAAACTTCGAACTGTTCACAACCTCTGATAGCGAGCTTATAATCAATTTAATTGGAAGAGAAATAAATTGCAATGGAGACAATTGGACTTTTGATGCTGTTATTGAGGTGTTTAAAAAATCACTCGATCGGGCTTGCGGTTCTTTTTCTCTGGCTGTCAGTCTTGGTGGCGAGTATTTGGTTGGTGTGCGAGACCCAAACGGATTAAGACCTCTCTGTTTGGGCGCAATTAAAGATGGTAATAATATTAAGGGTTATGTTATTGCCTCTGAATCTTGTGCTCTGGATGTGGTTGGAGCAACTTATATTCGCGAAATTGCTCCAGGAGAAATTATTGTAATCAATAAAGATTTGCAAATTAATTCTGGTTATTTAAATAATATAAATCCTAAATTTTGTTTGTTCGAGCTCGTTTACTTTGCCCGCCCAGATAGTGATATAAATGACGTGCAAGTCTATGCTTACCGTGAGAATCTTGGCCGTTTACTAGCAATTAATTCCCCTATTCCGCCTGGCGCTGACATCGTAATTGGTGTCCCCGACTCTGGAACACCAGCAGCTATTGGTTATGCCACTCAATCAGGGATTCCCTTTGCCAATGGTTTAGTAAAAAACCGTTACATCGGCAGAACCTTCATTCAACCAACTCAATCAATCAGGCAGCTTGGGATTAGGTTGAAGCTTAATCCTCTTCCGAAGATAATTGGCGGGAAATCAGTTATTTTAATAGATGATTCAATTGTACGAGGAAACACTCCAGGACAGTTAGTTAAACTTTTAAAACTCGCTGGCGCTCGTGAAGTACACCTTAGAATAAGCTCTCCGCCAATTATGTGGGGTTGTTATTATGGCATAGCCATGAAAGACCACGAGCTGATTGCTCGTAAGATGAACGGCAATATAAATGAAATTTGCAAACACATTGGTGCTGATTCCCTTTCTTATTTAGAACTTGATAATTTGCTTGAGGCAACTCACCAAAACAAAAGTAGTTTTTGTACAGCCTGTTTCAATGGGGATTATCCGGTAAAAATTCAAGATAAAGATGAATATAAAAAAGACGATAAAAAACTGATCCTAACTTAATTTAAACTGCTCTTTCTTACAAACTTTTGAATTAAAACTTATAATTTAAAAACTTAATAAAAAATATTGTGAGTATCTTAGTCACAGGCGGATGCGGCTATATTGGAAGCCACGTTGTAAACCAGCTCTTAGAAGCAGGAAAGGAAGTAATTGTTTTAGACAATCTCTCGACCGGGTCAGCTGATTCGCTATTGCATGGGGAAAAACTTATAGAACTAGACTTAGCTGAAGTTGGAAAGATTCAGCAGGTTTTTAAAGAAAATAAAATTGAGTCTGTAATGCACTTTGCTGCCTCTACTGAAGTCGCTGAATCAGTAAAAAATCCCCTGAAATACTACTCAAATAACACAATTAACAGCTTGAATCTCTTGCAGGTTTGCTTGGAATTTCAAATAAGAAATTTTATTTTTTCTAGTACCGCTGCCGTATATGGAAAACAAGAAAATGGAATCGCTTACGAGAGTTCCATCACCAATCCAGTGAACCCATACGGCTGGTCCAAGCTTC
>JANRMG010000258.1:0-2701 GCA_033761855.1 Candidatus Caenarcanales bacterium | reverse complement strand
AAAAAAAAAATATTTAAATACGAAATAGAGGATTTGAAGATCAAGTCCAAGCTGGTTATAGCTTTTTCGGTTATTATTGTCTTATCCGCCGCAATGTTTTTCCTTGGAGAAATTAAAGGGGGCAGAGCAAACACGAACTTCAATCAGCTTATCGATTTTCATTTAAAAAGATTGACAAATGCCGGATCAATAGCAGAAAAGATTCAAATTATCACCAAAGCAGAAAAGGAGATCATCATCATCACAGAGAAAGAAGCTTTGCGCCGCAGGGAAAAAAAAGCCCGGGAAGAAATTGTGAAAGTAAATGTCCTTATAGCCCAATTGGAAGCTCATTCCAATACGGATAAAAAAAGCATTCAGGCTTTTAAGATAAAATGGAATGATTACCTGGTTCACTTCAATCAAATAGTTCATCTGGCTGTGGATGTAAATACCTCTGCGAGCAAAGTACAGTCAACTAAAATTTCTTTTACGGCCAGTGATTCTTCAAGTTTAGAGGCATCTCTGTATATCAATGAAATAATCAAAAAAAATGAATCTGATATCCAACATTTAAAGAGCGCT
The DNA here is from genome assembly GCA_033761855.1 of Candidatus Caenarcanales bacterium. Classification (GTDB taxonomy): domain Bacteria; phylum Cyanobacteriota; class Vampirovibrionia; order Caenarcaniphilales; family Caenarcanaceae; genus JANRMG01. The sequence continues at coordinate 2,137 of JANRMG010000258.1, read as the reverse complement.
TCGAATTCCTTTTACAACAGAATGAAAATTATTCAATTAAGTCTGATTGCTTTAACAATACTTTTCTCAATTGGCGTAGCTTATAAAATTATAAAATCATTTTCTGATTCTTTGAACCTGGCAATAAATGCAATCAAAGAAGTGACAGCCGGCAATTTCTCAGTGTACATTAAGCGTGTACCCCTGGATGAAATCGGAGTACTCATAGATCAGATCAAATTTATGATTTTTCACCTGCGGGGGAGCGTGAATCTGGCTAAAAAAGTTGCCGAAGGAGATCTTACCGTAAATTTAGATAACAATCAGAATGGGGAGCTGGACACCGCCTTATCTACGATGATAATAAGGCTTAGAGAGGTTGTGAAGGGCATAATAGTGGGAGCAGATGGAGTAGCCTCATCAAGTTTGCAATTGAGTACATCTTCCCAGTTAGTTTCACAAGGGGCATCGGACCAGGCTTCTTCATCTGAAGAAGTGGCTTCTTCTATGGAGGAGATGGTTTCTATAATTCACCAAAATACTGAGAATTCAAGAGAGACAGAAAAGATTGCATTAAAAGCCTCGGAAGACCTCAGTGAAACCAGCGCTTCGGTAAATAAAACAGTGAGCTCCATGAAAGCCATTGCCGAAAAAATATCCATAGTAAGTGAGATCGCACGCCAGACCAATATGCTCGCCCTTAATGCCGCCATTGAAGCTGCAAGGGCAGGCGAGTATGGCAGAGGATTTGCCGTTGTTGCTTCAGAAGTAAGAAAACTTGCAGAGCATAGCCAGATTGCAGCAAATGAGATTAACGAGCTTTCCAATTCAAGTGTGATCATTGCCGAAAAATCAGGAAAATTGTTGGAACAACTAGTCCCCAACATTCAAAAAACCTCAAAGCTGATCCAGGAAATAAGTGTCTCCAGTATTGAACAAAATTATGGAGCAGAGCAAATAAATACCGCAATTCAGCAACTAAACCTGGTTACCCAACAGAATGCCACAACTTCAGAAGAGCTTGCCACAAGCGCTGAAGAATTGTCTATGAAAGCCGAGCAACTCAGTGAGACAATTGCTTTTTTTAAGATTGATAATACTTTGTTGAAGGATAAACCCTCGGGCAAGAGTAGCAGTAGTGGAGCCACTAAAACGAAGCCATCTAAAGTAGTTGCAAAAGATAAAGGGAAAGAAATCAGGCTAGATATGGGTACCGCCGACTCTTTGGATGATGAGTATCAAAAGTATTAGCCTTTTTTTCTTAAAATATGATTTTTGAAAATGACCGAACCTGAATTTAACAAACTTAGCTCTTATATTCACGAAAATTATGGAATTAAACTTCCGTATTCAAAGAAGACTATGCTTCAGGGTCGTCTTCAAAAAAGGCTCAAAATGCTCAACATTAGTTCATATAAAGAATATTGCGATTTCATCTTTAGTCCCGAAGGCCAAAAAGAAGAACTTTATCACATGGTTGATGCCATAACTACCAATAAGACAGAGTTTTTCAGAGAAGCCTATCATTTTGTTTTTCTGCTTTCTGATGTATTACCCGGATATATAAAAAACCATTCGATTGCACAGACCTTTCAGGCTTGGAGCGCCGGATGTTCGTCCGGTGAAGAGCCATACACTTTGGGAATGATCCTGAGTGAATTTTTATCTGCCAATCCTGGATTCAACTTCAATATTTTCGCAACCGATATTTCAAACAGAGCTTTAGAAACTGCCGTTACAGCAGTCTACACTGAAGAAAGGGCCATGTCCGTGCCTTTAATGCTGAAAAAAAAATATCTGTTGAGAAGCACTGACATTAAAAATAAGACTGTAAGAATAATTGCAGATATACGGGCAAAGGTAGCCTTTCAAAGGCTCAATCTTATAAATTCAAATATAGGCGCACTTCCTATGTTTAATGTTATTTTTTGCAGAAATGTATTGATATATTTTGACAAGGTGACACAAGAAAAGGTAATCAGAAAATTATGTTCAAAGCTGGAAGAAGGAGGGTATTTGTTTTTAGGACATTCAGAATCCATTACCAACATGAACCTTCCTTTGATTCAGGCTCATCCTACAATATTTAGAAAAAAATGAAGAGAAAATCAGGCAATTACAATGAAAATTTGGAGTAAAGTCAAGTAAAATTATTCAA
>JANRMG010000257.1:0-2810 GCA_033761855.1 Candidatus Caenarcanales bacterium | reverse complement strand
GATGAAACTGGACACATCACCGAAGATCCAGCTAACCGTAAACGCATGATGGAAAAGCGTATGAAAAAAATGGAAACCGCTTTGCTTGAAGACATCAAAGGTCCTGAGTTCTACGGTCCAGACAACGCTGATTTAACTTTGATTGTTTGGGGTTCCACTTACGGTGCTGCTCGCGAAGCTGTTGAATTGCACAACAGAGATGAAGCAAACAAAGAAAAAATCAACTTGCTTCACTTTACTGATGTATGGCCTTTCCCAGCCAAAGCAACCGAAGCAGCTCTAAAGAAAGTTAAGTTGAGTATGTCGGTAGAGCAAAACTTCACTAGTCAGTTCTGTAGATTGATGAAGTCTGAGATCGGTTATGATCCCAAGAATAAGATGAACAAGTATGATGGAAAACCACTCACTCCAGAAGAGATTGTTCGTGAAGTAAAAAAAGTTTTAACTCAATCACTCGTTAAGGCGTAAACTGGTACAAAAGGAAAATAAAAAATGGTTATTACACAAGAAAGACAAAAGGTCACAGCGGCCGACTTCAAATCAACTCAAAAGTCAACCTGGTGCCCTGGATGCGGTGATTTTGGTATTATGAATGCCATTCAAACTGCTTTGATTAACGCTGGTGTTGCCCCTTGGCAAGTATTAATTACTTCTGGGATAGGTTGTGGAAGCAAGTTACCAGATTACATAAACGTAAATGGTTACATGACCCTTCATGGACGCGGAGCAACCATCGGTTGCGGAGCCCACTTAGCTAACACCAAATTAGTTACTATTCTTCTCGGTGGAGATGGTGACTCTTTCGGTATCGGTATTGGCCACATGATTCACAACATGAGACGTAACATGGATGTTGTTCACATTGTTGAAAACAACGAAGTTTACGGACTCACCAAAGGACAATATTCGCCAACCAGCAAGCGCGGTTTTAAAACTAGCACTTCCCCAGAAGGCGCTATCGAGTTTGGTATCAATCCTTTGGCTTTGGCTGTTTCTTCTGGAGCTACCTTCGTGGGAAGAAGCTTTTCGGGAGATCCTAAGCATGCTGCAAGCATTATTCAGCAAGCAATGGAGCACAAAGGTTACGCTATCATCGATATGTTACAAACTTGCCCAACTTACAACAAAATTCAAAACGTTGATTGGTACAAGTCTCACACATACAAAATCGAAGAAGAAAATCCAAACTACGATCCAACCAATCCAGTAGCGGCTTTTGAATTGGCTCTTAAAGATGATGGAAGATACCCAATGGGTGTTCTTTACAAAAATACCGAAAGACCAACTTATGCCGAGCAGATTCCGGTTTACCAAAAAGACCCAAGACCAATTGTTGAGCACTCTTTAGAACTTGATATGGACTTGTTTGATAAATTGAAAAATCAGTACGTTTAAGGTTTAAACAATTTTATTCTTTAGAAACCCTTTATTAGTTTTTGGTGAAGGGTTTTTACTTGTTTTTTTCTATTTCATCAAAATGAATAGGGCATAATATAGTATGAGAAGATAATTAATTATTATGAAAAGCATTCAATTTCAATTACCTTTTTTAGTTGACATAGAAGACACAGAGCTAAAGTTTATTTTAGCTTCGGCTTTATACGATAGAGGAAAACTTTCTTTGGCACAAGCTGCCGACCTAGCAGGAATTTCAAAGAGAACTTTTGTTGAAAGTATTGGTCAACTTAATATTTCAATTTTTAATTCTGATATCTGTGATTTAAAAGATGATTTAAACAATCTTCAAGGACTATGATAATCATTGATACAGCTTCTCTTATACCACTTGAAAATTCTAATAGTCTCTTTATTTTAAAAGCACTTTTTGAAACTATTTTCATTACTCCCCAAATTGAAGTTGAATTTGGAAAACCTATTCCAGACTGGATTAAAGTTGAATCAATTGACACAAATGATGTTGGATTTAAGGTTTTAATTCAAATACTGGGTATTGGTGAGGCAAGTGCAATTCAATTAGCTCTTAATCATGCAAAAAATAGTCCACTTCTAATACTTGATGATAAAAAAGCTAGAAATTGTGCAAAATCTCTAAATCTAAAAATATCAGGTACACTTCTATGCCTTGTTCAAGCAAAAGAACGAAAAATCATTTCATCTGTCAAAGATAAAATTAACGAACTCAGACGAGTTGGTTTCTACATTTCAAACAAACTTGAAGAAGAAATACTCAAGCTTGCCAAAGAAAACTAAAACTCCACCACCAACTTAATTTCATCCTGATACTCGTACTGCCCTGGTTTTAGAGGGGCTTTTAAAGAACTAGGCACGACAAAACCATAGATTACAAAATTCGCAACGTTAGTTTCACCAAAGTCTGGATTAACAAACTCCATAGAAAGCCTTCGGGAGCCGATTAATCCTTTGATATGGATTTGGACTTTGTCTCCATTTTTATTTTTGGCTTCAATAAGCTCACTGTTCAAGCGAACTCGACAGAGTGGAACAGAATTTAAACTTTCAAGAATTAATTTACCTTTAATTATTAGGTCTGGTTCAGTGCTTTCACGAATAGCGTTGATCAGCTCAACCGACGATAATTCGTGTTCAAGTTTGCTTTCATTTTTGTCAAAAAAAATAGAAAATCTGTGTTTAGTTAAGATTGTTGCTTCGTTATCTAAATCATCTGGAAAAGCTGATTCAGAGATTAATCCCAAAGTTAGAATCAAAAAGAAAATATAAGAAAATTTTTTAAAAATTAAGATCATCGGCTGACTCGGGTTTTATTGCTTCTCCGGGAGAGGGAAATAAATCATGATAACTATAATTTCCTTTTTGAGGTTTTTTAGATT
>JANRMG010000256.1:0-3266 GCA_033761855.1 Candidatus Caenarcanales bacterium | reverse complement strand
TCAATAAAAACAGCAGGTAGAAGACCGGGGGTTTGCTTTTATTTACTTATCTTTTGTCTTTCCTTTGATTTTTTTCTCCTTTTTTCAGAGTTTCCTTAAGAACTAGTTGCTTTAAAACATTATTAAATCGCTCAACATTGTCTGCTATTTCTCCCGTGTGGGGCCAAGAACCGCTCACATTTGCATGATTCAACTTAGCATCTGGTGAAGGCTCAAAGAGATTCCCTTCGGTATGACGAGCACTATGCTCTTTGTGAAATTGTTCTTTTTCGATTGTTTTAGCCATAGTTTTTTCATAGAAGCCTGGCGCTAACGCATTCTGACCAAGAATTAAATTACCTACTTCCCCCACAACTATTTCTTGTTTTGGGTGATTTATTAAATTCACAATTGAACTAACAACTTTATCTGTCGAATAGACTGGATCTAAAGGCTTTAAAGGCCAACCAGTGTAATTTGCTGAATGCTGAAAAATTGGAGTATCGATAGCGGCTGGCATTACAGTACAAACATGTACATCGTGTAATCCATCGAGTTCAAGCTCCATTCGAAGACACCCTGAAAACCCACGAATTGCATACTTACTGGCCACATAAGCACTTGAATAGGGTTGAGGAGCTCCTCCAATCACTGAAGAAAAGTTAATTAAAGTTCCATAATTTTGCATTTTAAAATGAGGAAGCGCAGCCTTAGAACCATAAACACAACCCAAAAAGTTTGTCTCAATCACTCGCTGAAAGCTCTCCAAAGGCGTCCTTTCGAATTTGGCGTACAATGCAACTCCTGCATTATTAATCCAAACGTCCAATTTACCAAATTCTTTGATTGCCTTTTCAGCTGCTACATGAGACGTACGAGAGTTTGTTATATCTCCCGGAAAAGCTAAAGTTTTTGTTCCAAAAGCTTTTCCAAATTCATTGCATTTTTCAGCTAGTTCTTTAAGGTTTTTCTCTGAGCGAGCAATTAAAACCAAATTCGCACCCTGCTTTGCAGCTTCTAATGCTAATGCTTTGCCAATGCCACTAGAAGCTCCAGTTATGACAATAGTTAAATTTGTTAATTGATTTTTCATTCTATTCATCAGATCAATCCTTTCAAGAATAGTTTTTATTGAAATTTATCTTTCTCAAATTATGCGTCTTTATACGCTTTATCTCTAGTAAAGCGAAAGTACGCTCTAGGTAAGTGAATTGTAAACTTAAAAAAGAATAGCTTTGGACTAAAAAATAGATTTCCTGACAATTTCTTTAAGTTTCTATAACTTTTTCAAAAGGTTTAATCGCTAAAATCTTTTATAACTGTAAAAGCTCATCAAGTCATTCGAATTGATTTGATGCTTTTGGAGGTAACTTTTTATATTAGTAGGAGTAATTTATGTTTTTCATGACTAGACAAAATTTAACGGTTGGTTTACTAAGTTCTTTTGCTTTATTCACATCTTTTTGCTCGTCAGCAGCAACCATTGACGAAAAAATGACAAAGCAAGCTGCAAGAATTGAACAGGGAATTGAGCAAGGTGAATTGACAGACAGAGAGGCTCAACGTCTTCAAAAAGAACAAGAAAAGATAGAAGTGAAAAAAGACAAATATGAAAATGACGGCAAGTTGAGTTCTGGAGAGAAAGCAAAGCTCCGTAAAATGCAGGCAAAACAATCCAAGGAGATCTACAAGCAAAAGAACGATTGGCAAGACACAAAATAATGTGAATTAAATCTTACAATAATCAAAGCAAAGAAATCTTATTAAAAAAAAGAACGTATTATTTATAAAAAGTTTGCGTTCTTTTTTTATGCAATTAATACAAGGTTGGTATGCAATTCTTGATGGCAAAGAGGTGAAAGAAAAACCTCTCGGAATTAAGCGTCTTGGGAAAGACTTAGTTGTCTGGAGAGATTTAGACTCCAATGTAATTATTATGGATGATCGATGTCCTCATAGGATGGCTAAATTGAGTCTTGGTGAAGTGAAAACATATAAAGATTCGAGCTCCTGTGTAGTTTGTCCCTTTCACGGGTTTGAGTTTGATAGTGAAGGTAAATGCACCTTTGTGCCTGAAACTAAGGCGGCAGCTCCTAATTTAAGAGTTGCAAAATATTTCACAAAAGAGGCTTATGGTTTTATTTGGCTCTGGTGGGGCGATTCGGAACCCACTAATTCTATTCCCTGGTTTGAAGGCTTGAGCGATAAAGACTTCCCGGAAAATTCTTATGCTCAATTTGAAGAAACTTGGCCTGTTCATTTTTCTAGATCTGTGGAGAACCAGCTTGATTACGCACATTTACCATTTGTACATAAAAATACAATTGGCAGTGAAATTGACCCGTCCTTACCGAGAGAGATGGAATTGGAAGCTGATTTTATGAGAGTTTATATGGACAAAGAGCAAGAAAAACCGCCCCAAAAAGGTTATTTTGAGTTTCGTTTTCCAAACATTTGGCAGCTTGCAATTACCGAAAAATTTAAGATAGTGATGGCCTTTGTCCCCATCGATGAAGGTCACACAAAACTTTATCAAAGAAATTATCGATTATTCTAGAAATAACCGTACTGAAGTAGAACCCGATGAAATCAATTTTGAAACTTTAATCAACGATATATTAGAAAAATTTGAACCTTACAAGAATTTTGATAAAGTAAAAAAGAATGTATTGGTAAGTCAAACTTGCTCATTTGCTACCGACCAAAATCGACTGGAAATTATCTTCAACAATTTAATTTCTAATGCCATCAAATTCAGCAATTTACACCAAAGCCCGCCTTCATTAGATATTACTATTGAAGTAAATACCGATATGGCTACTATTTGTTTTAAAGACAATGGCGTAGGTATTCACCCCAATCATTTGCCCAAAATCTTTGAAATGTTTTATCGGGCTACCGATCAAAATGTGGGCTCTGGTTTAGGATTATTTTTAGTCAAAGAGACTGTGGAAAAATTAGAAGGCTCAATTGAAGTCCACTCTACTTATGGCGAAGGTTCAATTTTTACGGTGGCGATTCCTAACTTAAACAATGTGGGAGCTAATAATTAACAAAATTATAATTAGCTGATAATCAATAAATTACATATTTAATCAATCCTAATTTATATCCGGTTTAGTGTTAGCTTTGAGGTAAAGTCATTTTCCAAATCATTGATAATCAATCACTTATAAAACTATTCCTTTGACTAAAAAATATCTTTTTTAAATACTATTTTGACTCCATTTTAAATTTAAACCCTACAATATGACCTTACAAGAAAGTTTTGAAGCTGCGGTAGCACA
>JANRMG010000255.1:0-7954 GCA_033761855.1 Candidatus Caenarcanales bacterium | reverse complement strand
GTGGCAGCAAATACAAAGTAATGAAAGAAAGACGGTGGGTTTAGTTCTTGCAATGGGCTTTTTGCTTTGTTTACTCGGCTACTTTGTCGGAGGGATGTTCTTTGACACTGATGAAAATCGTGCTGAGAGGCTGCAAAATGTTTATGAAAAGATTTTGATTCCCGAAAAAATTCGCCGGGACTTGCATCCAGAAGATTACAATAAACCTCAAGAATCAGTAATTGCCTCTGTGCTTTTCCCAAACCCGGCTGGAAGCCTTTTGGGTGTAATAGTTGCTTTAATAATTTGGGGGATTTTGTCCGTTATTAGCTATTATTCTGGCGACAAAATACTTTTGGCTTCCAGCAAGGCAAAGCAAATAGAGCATTCTCATCATCCGGTTCTCTTCAATGTTGTGGAAGAAATGGTGATTGCCTCCGGCTTGAGCGTTATACCAAAAATTTACATTATAGACGAAGCGGCTCCTAATGCCTTTGCCACAGGCCGGAACGAAGAGCACGCCTCTGTTGCAGTTACAGCCGGCCTTCTGGAAACGTTAAACCGCGACGAGTTACAAGGTGTAATAGCTCATGAAATCGCCCATATAAAGAACAAAGACGTATTATTCATGACTATGCTAGGAACGATGTTGGGTGCAATTGTTTTAATTTCCGATTTTACAACCCGCGTGTTGTTCCGCTCAGGTTCTAGCCGTCGGACAAGTTCAAGCTCTCGGGACAAAGGTGGAGCAATTATAATTTTTTATTTGATTGCTGTAATCCTTATTCTAATCGCTCCAATAATCGCTCAGTTTATTTTTTATGCCTCTTCTCGCACCCGCGAATATCTTGCTGACGCTTATTCAGCTGTTTTTACTCGTTACCCCGAGGGCTTGGCAAGTGCACTCGAAAAAATTTCATCGAGCAATTTTGGCTTTAAATCTGCTAGTAAGGCTACAGCTCCAATGTTCATTGTGAATCCTCTAGCAAACCTTAATGCCACAGAGGAAAACTGGCAGAGTACACATCCGCCAACCCAAAAGAGAATAACTATTCTTAGAGCAATTTCTGGTGCAGCTGGGCTAGAGGAGTATAATGCAGCTTTCTGTCAGGTGAGCGGTAAGGCTGTTGGGGTGATTCCCTTTGATTCAATCGACGAAGAATACAATCACCAAGAGATTCGTCAAGCCACCACCACTCTTGATCCTCTTGCCATGCCTTTAGTGCGTGCAAGACAAACCAATGATGCTCTCTGGCGGGTGAACGGTTATGTTTTCATCGATTGTGACTGTGAAACCAAATTAAAAATACCAAACAAATATTCGGGTGTACAGTTTGCTTGTCCTCATTGTGGGCGGGAACATGTGGTTTAGCTACTCTCTATTGATACGAGAAGCCAAGAAAATGATCGTTCAAATTCCCCATTTCAAGGGGGTTAGGGGGTGACTCTGGGCAATAACTCACCATCGTCATACTGAAACAAGTTCAGCATCTCCCACTTTTAGATCCTGTGCAAGCTCAGGATAACGTTATTGATAAATTATTTTTAAACCCTAATTCTCAAACGGGTCATCAAAAACTTCAAAGCACGCTGCCAGAGGGTATCGTCTATTTGAGCTTTTGGTTCCGAAGATTTTGGGCTTAGCTCAAGCGTGTCATAGAGCTCTTCTTGGTGTTTTTCTTCTTTTTTACCATCATCTTCACCACCAGAGCGCCAGTTAGAAAAATAACCTTTGCCCGAACCGCTCCCATTCATGTTGGAGCTAATACCTGTAATTTTAAATTCTGAGTTCATTGTCCTTCCCGGGCGAGGGGAGACTAAATTATAAAGTCGAAAAATTAACTCTAATTAATACAATCTTAAAAATAATAAATACGAGTTTCAAGATTTAGTTCAAAACCTTAATTATTCAGTAATATTTTCTGATTCCCAGAGAGGCTTCGAGCTCTCTAACAGCCAAAGTTGATTCTATCAATTGTTGATTATTGGCGTCATGTAAATAGCTTTGTCTGATTTGAAGGGCTTCTTTATGGTAACTGTATGCTCTCTGTAAATCGCCCATGTCACGGTAGACTGTGCCGATATCATAAAAAGAAGTTGCCACTTTGAGCTTCATTCCTGCTCCCTGAGAGTAATTCCCTGAATCGAGCTGTTTCCTAATTTGAAGAGCAATTTCAAGATATTCAAGGGCTTTTTTTGTGTTGCCAAGCGAACGGTAAACAACACCAATATTTTCGTAAGAATCAGAGGTTAATAAGTTGTTGCGTCCTAGGGTCCTTTCTCTGATTGAAAGAGCCATTTCGTGGTTTCTTAATGATAAAGTAAAGTTATTCATTTTGTAATAAACCGCACCAATATTCCTGTAAGATTCGGCAATTCGCAAATCACTGTTCTGCCCAAAGGAATTACTTTGCCTAAGATATAAAGCTTGTTGGTAGCGATTCAGAGCATCATAAAAATGCCCTTCGGCAAACAAAACATTACCCTCCAAATCGTAAGCATCAGCTCTCTTTTGGGGATCTCTGATATTCTGCACATTTGAAATATAGTTCATCCGTGAAGCCGAAGAACTTTGGCTTTGTCGGCTTTGGAAGGTACTGTGTAAAAATTTCAAATTATCAGATAAATTAAATGAATTTATACGTATATTCAATACAAAGATTAAGAATTTATTAAATCTAGTTTCATTTTACACAATAAAACAGTATCGACAAAAAGATTCCAAGAATTTTCTTTTTGGAATTTGAGCTTAGGCCTTATTTAAGACTTTTCCGCTTTCTTTAATTTCTTTAAGAAGCTCTTCGGTAATAAGTTTGTTACTTGCCAAAATGCGTCCGCTAAAGAGATCCAAAGCCTGACCTTGAGGATCATTAATGTTGCCTTCGGCTTCCTGAACGATTAAAGAACCAGCGGCAACGTCCCAAATATGCAATCCATACTCCCAAAAAGCTTCAAGACGGCCAGCCGCAACATAACATAAGTCAAGGGCAGCGGCTCCATCTCGACGAACACCGTGAGTCATAAAGCTAAGCTTTTTAAACAATTCCATTGACTGTTGCTGAAGCTCGTTGACTGAATAAGCAAAGCCGGTAACTAAAAGCGATTCTTTCAAAGTTTCTACCTTGGAAACCCTTATGCGGCGTCCATTAAGGAAAGCACCACCGCCTCTGGTTGCGGTAAATAGCTCGTCGCGGATGGGATCATAAACAACACCGACAATTGGTTCATCTTTGAACATAATCCCAATCGAAACGCAGAAGAAAGGATAGGAATGCCTAAAATTCGTTGTCCCATCGAGCGGATCAATAGCCCATTTGTAGTCAGAAACTTGTTTTGTTTCTGTCTTGCCGCCACCTTCTTCGGAGATAATTATATGGTCGGGGAATTTGCTCTTTATGGTCTTGAGGACTGCTTCTTCGGATTTTTTGTCGGCGACGGTAACCAAATCCCGCCAAGAGGATTTCTCTTCAACTTGATGAGAATCTAGGTCTCCCCAATATTGTTTTATAATTCTTCCGCCTCTAATCGCAGCTTTTACCGCTGTTTCCAGCAATTTATTTTTTAATTTATCGTCTTCGTGGCTCATAATTAATCAATCTGTTATTTAAATCTAACAGCAGAATCTTCTGCAAACTTAAAATTTAATCAAATTTATTGATTTCGAATTGTAGAATAAGTGATGTTTTTGATTACATAACTTAATAAAAATAAAATGGCTTTAGAAAAAACCTTTGTAGCAATCAAACCGGATGGCACATCCAAAAAGATTATCGGAAAAGTAATTTCTCGTCTTGAAGACCTGGGCTTCGATTTGTTGGGCATGAAGCTTATGAAAGTAACCCGCAAATTGGCTGAACAGCATTATGGAGAGCACAAAGGCAAGCCATTTTTTGAAGACTTAGTTGCATTTATCACCTCTGGCCCAATTGTAGCCATGGCCTGGGAAGGCAACAACGCTGTAGAAATTACGCGCAAACTGCTTGGCGCAACAGACCCAGTTAAAGCCGCCGCCGGAACAATCAGAGGAGATTATGCAACCGGAATCGATAAAAACATAGCCCACGCCTCAGACAGCACTGCCAGCGCTGAGCGTGAGCTTGGAATCTTTTTCTCCGAAGGTTTTGTAAAGTAAATTTTTAGGAGTTAATTTCGGCTGGTTCTGGTGGTGTTAAGCCAAAACTTGGTGTTTGTGGCGAACTGGTATTATTTGCAAATTGGTCTGCTTGTGGACCTTTGAAACCTGAGGCTACTGCTTCTCCAAGTTTCAATGCCCCTAAAGGAGGAAAAGCGAAAGATGCATAATCTAAAAAGTTTTTTGGTATAAGTTTGTCTGCAAAGGCACTAAATGAAAAGTCCATATTAAAAACCTCTTTTATAAAAATTTAAATATCTTATGTAACTTACAAGCTGATTTGCAGATAAGTTTTAATATTTGCTGAAATTTTTCTCACTTTGTCGTATTTTTGTTTTTTGGTCAATCAAATTTCTAAGGTTAATCGGCCTTAAATCCGATAAAATATGTCGAGTGATATAAAAACCTTATAAATAAGATGAGCAGGCGAGTAGTTATTACCGGTATCGGTGCTGTATCCCCAGTTGGGGACAGTTTGGATGAGATTTGGGGTAATTTGGTGAATGGCCGTACAGGCATTACGCAGGTTACTGTTTTCACTCCTCAGGAATACGGTTTGGACTTTAAGGCCGCTGGTGAGATTGAAGATTTTAAGATCTCTGACTATTATCCCGAAGCAAAAGCTGATTCCATGGTTAAAGACATGGACAGAGTTACTTTGTTTTGTATGGCCGCTTCAAAATTAGCAATTACCGACTCAGGCTTTGACAAGGCAATTGAAGAAGGTAAAATAAACCCCGAAAGAGTAACTATAGTCGTGGGCACGGGTATTGGTGGCATCTCTACAACTGGCGAAGATATTTACAAACTCATCAACCACGGCCCAAAAAGAGTTGGTGTCCGTTCCATTATTCGTCTTATGCCTAATGCTCCAGCCGGGCAAGTTGGAATAGAATTTGGTTTAAAAGGCCAAGCCAAAAGTGAATCCACGGCCTGTGCTAGTGGGCTCGATGCCATTATGGATGCTTTTTATGCCATAAAATTTGGATTGGCAGACGCCGCAGTGACAGGTGGAACCGAAGCTTGTTTAATGCCTTTGGCTGTTACTTCTTTTTACAATATGCGTGCTCTCTCTCGTCGTAACGTTGATCCGGCAGAAGCATGCTGTCCTTTTTCTTCTGACAGAGATGGATTCGTAATGGCCGAAGGTGCCGCTATGTTCACCCTCGAAGAATACGAAAGTGCTAAAAAGAGAGGCGCAAAAATTTATGGCGAAATCCTCGGTGGTTCCGGAACTTGCGATGCCTACCACATAACTGCACCGCACGAGTCAGGAGAAGGCGCTTCCCGAGCTATGAAAGAAGCCGTTGAACGCAGCGGATTGAATATGACTGATATAGGTTACATTCACGCTCACGGTACTTCCACCCCTCTGAATGATGCCCGCGAGACTTTTGCAATTAAAAAAGCCTTTGGTGAACACGCGAAGAATCTTTTAGTAAGCAGCACCAAATCCATGACAGGACACATGATTGGAGCCGCTGGCCCAATGGGGGTTATTGCAAGTCTTATGGCAATTAAAACCAAAAACGTTCCGCCAACCATCAATTATAAAAATCCCGATCCAGACTGTGATTTGAACTATGTACCAAATGCTTCTCAGGAATTAAAGAGTCTAAAGTACGCAATGATTGATTCTCTTGGTTTTGGTGGTCACAACACTTGCTTGGTTGTGAGCGAGGTTTAGTAAAGAATTTATGCAAGAGTCTTTTTCAGAAAGACACGGATACAAGCCAATAAAGATTCTTCAACTTGAATCTATTGATAAAGATCTTCGGATCTCGTTGGTTAACGTAATTCATCAAAATTTTTTCGATAAACATTTTGCATGGTTTATGGCGGGCCCTGGAGGAAGGGCTCCTTTATCGATTAGCCTTTCTCTTTTTGAATTTCAATTTAAAAAGGAAATTTGGAAATATTTAAAGCAAAACATTTCAGAAATCGATAACAGTAACTTTAATTTCGATCATCAATTCACAAACAACTTTAATAATTTAAGTTGGTATGAAGTCTATGACTGTCTAGAATTTATAGCAAAAAATTATCCAGATTCAGACAAAACGCAAAATTTTATAAATGACTGTAACAAAGTTTTTGAGCAAGAAAATTCTGGCTACCGCTTTATTGGAAACATAATTTCACCAATAACCTCTCAGGTTGAGATAAATGAAATTGAAGAAGCTTTACCAAAAGCAGACGACCTGTATAAAGTCTCATCAGACCATATTGAACGGGCATTAGAACTTCTTTCTGATAAAACAAATTTTGATTATAGGAACTCAATAAAAGAATCAATTAGTGCAGTTGAATCCATCTGTGCTCTCTTGAATGAACAGAAAAAACCAAATCTAGATGAGGCTCTAAAGCTTCTCAAGGATAGCACCCATGGAAATTTTAGAAGTGCAATTCGACAATTATATAGTTGGACATCGGATGATAATGGAATAAGACATCCTTTAATGGATGAATCTAACTTGACCTATGAAGAAGCAAAATTCATGCTGGTTGTTTGTTCCGCTTTCGTGAATTATCTAAAAGCTAAGAAATCTTAATTAAATTGATTTCATTGACAAACTTATCACTATTTCCAAAAGTGTAAACAAAAGGTTAGACTTTCTCTAATTTAAAAGGGAGAAAGTTCATGAGTTTTGTCATAATCTTTTTGGTGGTTTTTGTTTTTATCATCATCGCCAAGGGCGTCAGAATAGTTAAAGAGCAAGAAGTGGTAATCATTGAAAGGCTTGGTAAATATGACCGCATGCTTTCTAGCGGTTTGAATATTATTCTCCCAATTGTTGATAATCCCAGAAGTGTGTTGTGGAGAGACTTGGGCGGAAATTATCGAAGCATTAATGCCATTGATTTACGTGAGACCGTCTTGGACTTCCCCAGCCAAAGGGTAATTACCAAAGACAACGTTGTTCTTGAAATCAACGCTGTTATTTATTTCCAAATCACAGACCCGGTAAAAGCCATCTACGAAATTATGAATTTGCCAGAGGCAATTGAAAAGCTGACCCAGACGAGTTTGAGAAATGTAATTGGTGACCTTGATTTGGATGGAACCTTAACCAGCCGTGACCACATTAATACGCAGCTGAGAGTCGTTTTGGATGAAGCAAGTCACAAGTGGGGCGTAAAAGTCAATCGTGTTGAGCTTCAAGACATTGTTCCTCCTCGCGATATCCGTGACGCTATGGAAAAGCAAATGCGTGCCGAACGTGATAAGCGTGCCGCTCTTCTGGAAGCCGAAGCCAAAAAAATAAGCGCTGTTCTTAAGGCTGAAGGAGAGAGAGATTCTGAAGTTGCACAAGCTGAAGGTCGTAAAAAAGCTCAGGTTCTCGAAGCACAAGGTTTAGCCGAAGCTCGTTTAACAATTGCTCGCGCCGAAGCAGAATCCATCTCGACTTTGGCTGGTACAGCTGGAAATCCAGATTTGGCATTAAATTATTTAATAGCTATAAAATACATTGAAGCCTTCGCCAAAATGTCTCAGGGACAGGCAAATACTGTGTTTCTTCCCTTTGAATCGAGCTCTTTGATGAGTACAGTTGGAGGAATTAAAGAGATTTTCCAGAGAACACAACCAAAAATTGAGAAGTAATTGAGTAGGGAGGTAATCCCCCACACCCACCATTCGCAGCTAAAGAATAAAGAGAGAGGCGCCCCCTTTAATAAAGGGGGCCGAGAATCCATCGGCATTTTCACGGATTCATTTTGTTCGAGGGGGGGGGGATTATTCTTCAAACCCCAAAAATCCATTAAAATGTATAAATTCGTATTCAAAGAAATTTAATTATGTCTGTTAAACAAAATAAAAATTCAAGTGCAAAACAGTTAACA